>JAVHQE010000078.1:0-3029 GCA_036170975.1 Minisyncoccota bacterium
ATCCCGGCATATGTTACTTTTCGACTTGGAAACCCGACGTCCAAGTAACTTAAACAACCTCTTTAACACGCCCTCAACTTCAATAACTTACAACAAACAAGCAAAAAAAGCGAGCCTCAAGTTCTCCTTTTGTGCTAAGTGAGCGTGGGGAGACTTGAACTCCCAACCCTTACGGGATGCGCTTCTCATTCAACAGAATGACTCTTGGAGTAAACGACGTACTCCACTCAAAAAGTAGTCTTGCCGAATGCTTTCTCATTCGGTTCTTTTGTTTTGTGCTGGAGGCGGATGCTTGGTCAAGCGCTCAACCGTCGTCGTCACTCCTCATTCCGCCTGACCACACTCACGCGACCCATTTTGCTAAACGGGTAACCCCGCGTTCGTCTTCAATTCCCGTCCTCAGCGACAAAATTCAAAAAAACAAAAGTAATTACATTTTGTTTTTAATTTTGTGCTGGAGGCGGGAAGATTGGTCACGAGTTACTAAGTGTGCTCGTTTGAGTACAACCTGCGCGCACTAAGTACTCTCGACCCCGCCTCGTCTGCCTCGCAATACCTCGGCATGACTCCGGCTTTCAATTCCCTCTCCCTGCTACAAAACAATAGTCGCCGAATACCTTCGTATTCGACTCTTTTGTTTTGTGCTGGAGGCGGGAATTGAACCCGCATGAGATTGCTCCCGTAGCGTTCTGAACACTATGTGTCTACCAATTTCACCACTCCAGCAATTTGCGCTCGCTTCCCCTATCCCCTATTCTAGCACAATTTATATAGCTTTTCTGCCATTTTTTGTATTTGACTTTATTGTTAAAGTTTGATATAATACTGGTAGTTAAATTATCGAGTTCTTTGATAATTGCAAATTCAACTTGAGGAGAATATCGTGGTAACTATTATCTCGTTTTTGTTTCTGGTATTTGTTTCAGGTATCCTTGGATTTTTATTCCTTTGGTCCCTCGCAACAATGAATATCCTCTTTGGTTTCATTGAAGAGGGCTGTGGCATCATCGTCAAAAGCGGTGAATCATACGCAGACACATTTATTTCTTTTAACGGGCATCATATCGGGCTCGTAAATAGAAAAGGGTATGAGCGCATGGAAGTCGTAAAAAATGACGCAGGGGTATCACATCTCCCTGACGGAGTCCTCGGATTCCTACAGGAAAAGTTTGGTATCTTTTATCTCGGTACCGTCCCCCCTTTTCGAAGCATCTTGCAGTATAAATTTCGCTGGAATGAGTGGAAAAATACCAAAGATGACAAAGGAGACTACACAGATGAACGTGTCCTAAGCCATCGAGAGGAACTGACAAAATTCTTCTATGTAAAAACAACGACATACGCACTCACGTTAAAAGGAGCGGAGACTGGCAGTAAATTAACAACAGGTGAAAGCTCTACCGTGGGGGGCAATGTCGAGGTTGACTTGCACATCGCGCTTCTCATTAATATGGTATGCCCAAAAGTTGCCATTATTGATCGGGAGTGGTTTGCACAGCTGGGAACATTGATTCTGAGTCAAGCACGCCTGTTTGTCGGAGAACGCAGTTTTGAAGAACTTCGCTCGCAAAAAGTACGGAATATTCCTGAATCAACTTCGAGTGTACAGAACGAGTTTTGTGAATACGTCATGAAGTTCAACGACAATGCTCCTATTGGCGAAGAAGCGGACGGGATTATCGACTACCTTGGTATTGAAATCAAAGGTGCCTATATCCTTGAAGTAGAACTCGCCGGCGAAAGCAAGAAAATTGCTGATGAAACAACGGCTATTTACGTAGCCGATCAACGATCAGAAGCAATGAAAATTTCTGAGAATGCAAAAGCCTATGGCATTCGTGCTGAAGGCATAGCAAACGCAGAAATGGCACAAAAAATGGCAGAAGCAGAAGCACGCGGACTCGAAGCGGGTATTGCCACCATGCAGAAGCATGGCAGTGACGGAAGGTATTTCGTTCGTCAGCAATCTCTCGCAAAAGCGGGGCAAGCAGGTAGCGCTGTTGTTTTCACTCATGGAAACGAAGACCGTGAACTGACCAGTAGTGAATTCGCTGCGATGTTTTTATCTCAACAAAAAAAGAAAGGTGTATAAGATGAACAAGAATAATCTTGGTGCGGTGATGGCAATCTTTATTTTTGCCATCCCTGCGGTGTTCATTCTGGTGGGAATGTCTGCAGTTGCGGGGGGTGGGGGTACAACTATTGTATCGATTGCTTCCTGGGTTTTTTGGAGCATTCTTGCGGTGGTGGCGATATATCTTGTTGCTATGCTTGTAAACAAACATTCTGCAAAGGCAGGCGATGCAATAAAATGGTCAAAAGGACTATTTACTAAGACAGAAAAAACAGATACAGGTGGCAAAAAAAAGGATGATGATTTAGCCGCACAGGAAAAATTCTCAAGCAGAAGCCTTTGGGGATGTATTGTTGTTGGGGCAACTGGATTCCATTTCTTTCATGTCATCTGGCCACTTTTTGTATGCCTGATTGGGCGATCCTTCTTTTTACCCACAACAACATTCTCAACCTTCGTAAGGTGGGCGTACGTGCTTGCGATAATTATTTTCTTCTTCCTTCCGGGGGTACAAACATATTCATCAGCAAAATGGGAGGAGCTCAAATCCACAACAGAACAGGCGGGAGTTGAAGCAAAAAATCCAGTCCGTGAAATCGCGCCAGTTGAGGCAAAGGTTGAGGTCTTTACTTTAGGGAAAGAGTGGGTATCCTTCGTTCCGCTTATTCCGGGGAAGGACATGGTCTTCGAGTGTACAGACGTCGGGGCAAAAATGAAGGTTACCTTTAGCTCTGCAAAAAACAATAGCGTATATTCTGGCCAAGAAATCGACTGCCCAACAGTAAAAGGACCGAAAGTTCACGTAGGAGATAGTCTAGCAGATTCCATAAATTATTTTCGTGACCCCACGGGAAGGAAGATAAGTCTGCATATCTACAACGCAAAAAAGTTATAAAAGTTATAGTTTGCAATTCTTCGCCTCGCCCTGAGGCATCAAACCCCGCCATGCAATGTG
>JAVHQE010000079.1:0-3008 GCA_036170975.1 Minisyncoccota bacterium
ATTAAATTTCTAATACATTAATTCTAACTGTCCTACTTCAAAGGTAGCTAGGGGGAATGTTTCGCTACAGCAGAAAACGGCTTATCCACAGGCCTTTCTCTGCTGTAGCGAAACCTAGTCGGGTTAGTTTGAACAGCAGGTAGTAAAAACGGACATAAGGAGAATAATCATGCCCGAACAATTGCCCCAAGTTTCAAAGCTCGCAGGAGTTCTTACTGAGCACCAGCGCTATTTCGAGGCCCTCTCGTCGGAAAATCGGCAGTGGGCCATTAACAATCCAAAGGATGCAATATTGCTGTTTGCAAAAGCGGTCGAAGGGCGCGCTATGCAAAAGAATTCCATCCTCCGCCTGCTCTCCGCGGGCACTACTATCACCCTCGCACCCTGCGACGGCACGCAAACTCTGGCGCAAGCCAAGAAAACATTTCCATCTGGCATCGACTCCGACTTCAAAAATTGTAAGCTCGACAAGCAGGGGTTGGCAACCGAAGAAACCTCAGTGCAGGTGTACGAGTTGGCAAAAAATGCCACATTCGCACAAATGCTCGGCTCCCTAGGAGCTGATTTGGACAAGCTGTGTCTCACACAGCACCAGATAAAAGTATTTTGCGAACAGCATTCGAACTGGCTCCACACCGATGGCTACGGCACCTTCTTCCTGTTCAAGGAGGATGAGCAATTCTTCGTTGCCGGCGTGGGCGTGGACTCGGGTGGCCTCTACGTCTACGTGCGTCGGTTCTTCGAGGACGACTACGTGTGGCGCGCCGGCGACGCTCCTCGCCTTGTGGTACCGCAACTAACTGTTTGAAACTTCGAATCAGCTGATTCGCGTCTCGGACGTAAACGTTCTGGGTCTTAGACCCTTAGTCCCTCTGGCACTTTGTCGGAGGGATTTTCTTTTGCGATATTTCTACAGCATGTGTCTTTGCGAGTACTCGAAGCAATCCAGTAATTATGGCGTATTAGTTTTGAAAATCGTAAAATCGTTGATAAAAATTTCCTCAACTACAGCATTTTAAAAGTTGTGATATTATAGAAGCATGAAACAAATAATAATACCCAACATAAAAGATGTTAAAAATTTAAAAGGCAAACGTGTCGTGCTTCGTCTTGATTTTAATGTGCCTATTAAAAATGGAAAGATTGTCGAGACGATGCGTATTGACCGCGCGATGCCAACGGTTGAATTTTTAATAAAAAAGAAAGCGCGCGTGATTATCCTCTCGCATATTGGCAAGGATGCTTCGTCGTCGCTTCAGCCCGTTGTTCGATATCTTTCAAAAAAGATAAAGGTGGGGTTTGTGCCCGACTTTCGTACTGCACAAGCGCGCAGTGTGGTGGAAGGGTTGCCCGAAGGCGGGGTGGTGGTATTTGAAAATCTCCGCCTCGATGACCGTGAAACAGAAAACGATCTCGAGTTCGCCAAGTACCTTGCTTCATTTGGAGACATCTATGTGAACGATGCCTTTGCGGTGTCGCACCGCGCGCATGCTTCCGTTGTGGGGATTACCAAGTTCCTTCCGAGCTACATCGGTTTTCTTATTGCCGATGAGATCAAGCACCTTTCCCTTGCCCTCAGTCCCAAACATCCCTTCCTTTTTATTTTGGGTGGCGCAAAGTTCGAAACGAAGATGCCTTTGATGAAAAAGTTCATGAAGATTGCCGACCAAGTCTTTGTGGGTGGTATTCTTGCGAACGACTTTTTCCATGACGTGGGACTTGAAGTGGGGAAGTCATTCGTCGACAAATATGATTTCAAACTTACCCCTCTTTTGAAGAAGGGGAAAATAATGTTACCGCATGATGTTGTTGCAAAAGATGCGACAACAAAAAAAGTTTCTATCAAGCAGATTGATGAGCTTTCTGTGGGAGAGAGTATTGTTGATGTTGGGCCTGAGACTATCAAAAATCTTACCCCACTTATTAAGAAGACAAAACTCATCGTATGGAATGGACCTCTTGGTTTTTATGAAGAAGGATTTGACAAGGGGACGATTGCGCTCCTTAAGGTAATCGCGGATTCTCGTGCAACGTCAATCATCGGAGGAGGAGACACGGCGGTCATCGTGGACAAGTTGGGTATTGGTAAAAAACTCACCTTTGTTTCGACCGGTGGTGGTGCTACGCTCGATTATCTCGAGAATGGAAAACTTGTGGGGTTGGATGCAATTATAAAGTGTAAGAAAAGGAAGTAAGTAGTAAAACTGCCTATTATTCTCCTTGGCTTTGTTCTCGTTATACCATGCTAAACATTTTTAGAGTTAATAGTAATTCTAGGTCTAAAGACCTAAGTGTAATTTAAAAGGAGGCGGTTTTTTCCTTCCCCAATTCCGCCTATATGGTACTATAGTATCATATAGGCGGAATAAAAAATGGAATAATACAAAAGAAAAGGACACTCATTACAAAATGAAAAAACAGGAACGACAACAAATGATGTTAAGTGTACTACTCAGCGTTGGTCTTTTGACGACTGCTATTGTTGCTCCAAACGCGGTACAACTTTTTAAATATTTTTTACCACGAAATACAAAAGACCGATGGGAAATTAAACGTTCTATCTCAAGGCTTGAACAGAAGGGTTTTGTAAAAAAGAAAATAACAAACGGGGAAGAGTACTACTCACTAACCCTTCTGGGGAGCAATCGCGCAAAGAGGTATAGGCTTGATTCCATGAAAATTCCTAAACAGAAAAAGTGGGATGGGTTATGGAGAGTAGTAATGTTTGATATTCCTGAGGAAAAGATGATGGCACGAAGGGCAATCAACCTCGTCCTTAAAAAACTTGGGTGTGTGCAATATCAAAAATCAGTTTTTATCACCCCGTATCCCTGTGTTAAAGAAATTGATTTTGTTGGAGAATGTTTTGAATCGAGAAAATACTTGCGTATTATTACTGCCCGTGAAGTTGAAGGTGCTCAAAAAATTAAGAAGGCATTTAAGCTCTGACCTTAGCGCAAAAGAAAATCCCCACCCTTCCGCCTATACGGTACTATAGTACCGTATAG
>JAVHQE010000080.1:0-6138 GCA_036170975.1 Minisyncoccota bacterium
CGAAGTCATTACCTCACTTTGTTTTGGAAATAGGTGCGAGTTTGGTACAATACAGGCACCAGAGACTTGAACCGCAGGCTCACCATTTTGGGGATGAGAGTATTCTCGAAGACTTACAAAATGGATAGTTTCGACCATCGGGAGAGGCAAGTCCTCTTCCCGGCACCAGTAGTAACTTGTTCGGAATTAAGAATATGGAGCGAATTTGGTAATTCGTCGCTTCGCTCGATATGGCTTGCGCCTCGCACAAAGCGAAAAACACCTACTCGGTGTTTTTGGGTTCCCGCTTTCTTGTGGTCGGGAATAATTTTCTCGTCGTCACTCAATGAACACATTGATCTACTGGGTCGAAAAATTTTCACGACCGTGGCTCGTGGTTTTGCCTGCTGACAAAACATCACTCCTCAATTACTAAATTGACCTACGGGTCCTCGCACAAAGCGAAAGGGGTGCCCGCAGGGCACTCCTTTGAAATTCCGCTTTAATTTTGTGGTCAGGAATAATTTTGTTTTCGACAAAACAAAATTTTCACGACCCTGCCTCGCTTGTTTTACTTACTAGTAAAACATAGCTCCGGCTCGCACAACAGCACGTAAGCAAAGCAGTTTGCTTACTAAAACAAAGGAACGCTTGAGGTTTCTCAAGCGTTCCTTTGTTTTGCTGTTGTGCGCCCAGTAGGATTCGAACCTACGACCGTCTCGTTAAGAGCGAGCTGCTCTACCAACTGAGCTATGGGCGCATATCACATAATGCACACTAATAGTTTGCTTGAGGTTAACTTCTGAACCTACCAAATTTTATGGCCGAGCTTTCATCCAAGATGTGAATTTGGGAATTCAGAATTTACTAATTCAACTATGGGCGCATATTTTTATATGCACCTCAAGATTATACATAAAAATAAGAATTTCTCAAATAGTAGTGCAGTATTCTTGAATTAGTCCGAACGCATTTCGCCGCCGCAGGCGGCGAGGAAGTCCCCCCGCAAAAATTCGGAAAGGCGGAGCCACACCGCTGACAATTTCAAGTTTTTCTTTGGCGGCATTAAATCCAAGAATTCGCAAAGCGAATATATAAATAATACAATATTATGACAAAAATTTCAATTTTTAAAAAAGTAAGAGCCCCAAGCAGAAGTGCGTTCTGCGAGGGGCTCGTGAGCGAACCGGAATTGACCGGCTCATTTGATCCACAGGATTCCGGAGATCACCACCATCGCAACGAGTTGCACGGTGATAAGTGCCGGGGACATGCTGATGCCAAATCGTTTCTTCAAGTAGTGGCAGATGAACGACCCGTAGTAAATCTCCTTGGGGTCGTACTTCGCACGGAGCGCGTTTTCGAGCGCAACGAGCGGACATCCGAGCCACAACACTTGGGAAACGATAGTGGTCGTCAGCACAATCATGTGAATTGGTTTGTACCACTGGAAAGCGAACTGCAAAGGAATACCTCCCAGCAGTATGGCCACCCAAATCCAGTGGAACACGGACACTGCATTGGCCAACTTGCGGTAGGTATTCACCGAGAACCTCCTTCATTGTGGTTTTTGTCTGGAAAAGAGCAGCGTCCAGTACAACTAAACTTAACTTATCTGGATAATGCTAATATAGCATATATGCGCTTGAAAGTCAAGCACAATAGAAAAAGCCCATATTATAGGGCTTTTTCTGGGTTTTCGTATTGGATTAAAAAATTTTCTTCCCCCAAAATGCGAAATCGTCAATTCGTTTTTACCCCCAAAATTGAATACGAATTAGTCGCCGAGCGAAGCGAGGCGAACCAAAACTCTTTGACTTTTCCTACGTGGTGCCCGGGGCGGGACTCGAACCCGCAAGCCTTAACGGCGGGAGATTTTAAGTCTCCTGTGTATACCATTCCACCACCCGGGCAATAAAACAATTTTACACATTTACACATTTTTCTCAAACCTTGAGGCGTGGGGAGATCGGTCACGAATCACTAAGTATTTTGTTTCGTATGACTCACAAAATACAAAGTGTTCGCGACCCCGGCTCGTCTCCCTCGCACAAGCCTCGGGATGACTGCGCCCTTCGATTCTCGCACAAATTACTCCGTAATTTTTGAGGCGTGGGCGAGAATCGAACTCGCGTATAGAGGTTTTGCAAACGACCGCCTTACCACTTGGCTACCACGCCTGAATTAGTAAATTCACGTCTTGGACGTAAACTTTAGTTATTTAATCTCCTTCGAAATTTCTTTGTAGCATTTCTGGCACAAATGAAATTTCCTAACCATGTCTTTTTTATCTGGCGGACTCAGTAAAATACCACCAAAATCCTTTAGCTCTTCCTTACACCTATCACATTTTGGTTTAATTGCCATTTTATTCTGCGACTACTCTATCTTATCCTTGTTGGCCGAGCTCGTCAATTCTTTGACGATTCCGCTCGCCCTCGTCAATCTTCACTTCAAGCACGGGTAGCGCTTTTAAGCGTGCATGATCTTTAATATATTCACGGAGATCAGAGCGTTTTCTTTTTGCAAAATCAAGCGCCTTTTCTTCTTCACTCGTAGGGAAGCAGGTGATATAAATCGTTCCATACTTGAAGTCAGGCGATATCGTTGCGTCGGTAATCGTAATGAGTGAGTTTGGACCTGCTTCACGGGTAAAAAAATCCGCAGCAATAGAGCGAAGGAACGAACGCATTTTGTCTTGGCGGGGAGTAGTCATGGTTGATTTTTAAAAAGTGAAACGATTATAAAAATCGCCACCCGGTTAAATGCGATTTTGCAAATCGCGATTTCAAATTTCTTTTTAGAAATATTGAAGATTCTTTGTTGTTGATGATTGATTTTATCATGGAATTATAATTGTGTTTTAAATTTGAAATCATTTAACTGGGTAAATATAGATTACTATATTTATTTCTCATTCATGACGAAAGCTTCAAGAATATCTCCTCCCGCAATCTCAACTTTTGCCTCGACCATCATACCGCACTCGTTTCCCTCCTCGACCTTTTTGGAAGCAAGTTTTTGTTGTTGGAGACCCTCAATTTTCCCTCGGCCAATCTCAACTTCCCGGCGCATGATCTTTACCTGTGCACCCACTTCAAGATTCCCCGTAAGGACTTTTCCACCGATCACTTGTTTGTGCTTCATTGCACTAAACGCTTTTAGTATTTTTGCTGTACCGGTGGTTTCTTCGCCCATTATTTTAGGGGTGCGATGGTCGAGCTCTTCACCTAACCACTCAGAAAGCTTGTAAATAATATCAAAGGTTTTGATGGTGATACCAAAACGATCTGCGATATCCTGTGCGCCTCGTTCTACTTTTGTATGGAATCCAAGAATGATTGCACTATCTGAGCCGGAAGCAAGTTTTGCATCATTTTCGCCAATCGTGCCGACTCCCGTTGCAATGACCTTAATTTTAATATGTTCACGTTCAATTTTCAGTATTTCTTTTTCAAGTGCCTCAAGAGTCCCCGCTACGTCAGCTTTCAATACAATAGGTACGATGAGTGCATTCTCTGCAAGAGGAACAGTGCGCGGTGCTTCGATAATTTTTTTTGAGGGTATGGTGTTACGGAAAATCTCTTGTTCTTTTTCCGCATCTTTTTTATTTGTATAGGTACGAAAGAGGGAACCAACGGCAGGAATACTATCAAAACCCGTAATTTGAATAGGATTTGAAAACGTCGCCTCAGGTACCTGTTTCCCGAGGAAGTTTTCAATAGCACGTACGGGGGCAAGACTTTCTTCTGCGAGAAGAAAGGAACCTTTTTTGAGTGTACCGTTGGTGATAATAAGTGTTGCCGAGGTGCCACGCTTTGTGTCGATGTGTGACTCTATTACAACTCCTTCTGCAGGGAGAGAGCTCTCTCCCGTGAGGTTTTCCATCTCTGCGACAAGAAGCATCATATCGAGCAATTCAGGAACCCCCGTGCCTACTTTTGCTGAAATTGGTACAAAAGAAATATCTCCACCGAATCCTTCGAGATAGATTTCATTTTCGGCAAGGTTTTGTTTTGTACGTTCAACATTTGCATTTGGTTTGTCTATTTTGTTGATCGCTACAACGTAAGGGATCCCTGCTTCTTTGATGGAGCGTAGAGCTTCTTTTGTTTGTTCCTTCACACCGTCTTCTGCAGAGACTACCAAGATAGCAATATCGGCGACTCCTGCTCCGCGTGCACGCATCTTTGAAAAGGCTTCATGTCCAGGAGTATCAAGAAAGGTGATGCGGTTTACTTTTGTTGAACCCTTACTCGTATATTCGACTTCGTACGCAGAAAGATGCTGAGTAATACCGCCTGCTTCACCTTCAACGATGTTGGTTTTGCGGATGTAGTCGAGAAGGCTTGATTTGCCATGGTCAATATGTCCCATAATAACGACGATAGGAGGACGGGGGACAGTGTTTTGATGTTGTTGTTTAGTCATGAAAAGAGTAGTGAGTTATAAATGAGAGAACCAAGGGCTTTGCAATCCCTTTGCTCAATTATGAACGATGTGCACGCTCGACCGCTTGGCGCTCCTCGGTAGACATTTCGAATTCAGAGGAAAAGTTTTTTATTGGTTTTGCAAAAACGCTCATGCGTTCGCGGGCATAGATACTTGAAATAACGGTACCGTCACCATTTTCTGAAAGAAGAGCGATGGCGAAACTTTGGTTACCCCCTTCTCCGTTACCTTTGAATGCGTTGAAGCGAATAGTCTCAACTCCCTGCACACTCCGACGGAGACGTTCTTCGGCGCGGGTGAGGTAGGTGCGCGTAGTGTCACGAAATGCCTCAAGGGAGCGAATATCAGCACCAAGTGAGCCAATGACCCCCTCTAGACTTTGCGCGCCTTTTCCTGAAAGGAGCTTTTTAAGCCGTCGCTCAATGATAAAAAGCCATACCGCGAGAAGGAGGATGACTGCAATGAGGGCGAAAACCATGATTTGTAATGTTGCGGGAGTCATAACGCTTAAAAGAATACCATATTTTTTGAGATTTTGCAAAAAAGAAACCCCATCGTTAAACAGATGGGGCTTAAAGGCGGATAGTGGTAATTTTATGCAACTCCAACGATCGGCAAAATATTTTCACACATTATTGCACCTTGTTCAATGAGCTTTACCGGACTCCTTTCCAGAAGCCTGAGGATTTCCTTGGGGGAAAGATTCATTGGATTGTGCTCATCCATTGATAGGATTTTCGGGGGAGGATAGGGGAGTACTTGTGTTGTCATACAGCAATACACCAAATAATTTGCTCCCATTTTAGTACAACTGCCCATCACCGCGTGATCCCTGTTTTCAAAAGCAAACAAACCTAATCCACTGGACAGTAACCATTGTTCTGCTCGCGTCCAAGTCCCTACCTGATATGTTTTTTCAAGGGGTCCTGTTGCAGCAAGACTACAGAGTACGCCACCTCGTATTGAAAATCGTTTGTATACGATTTTTACAGATGTACCATTTACTAGTATTTCCACAATAATCTCCTTAATTTGTTTTAAACTACACGTAACAGCTGGAACTTTTTTATTCTACGGTATTTATGTGTGTATGTCAAATTTAACTTCCAGAATTTTGATTTAGTACACAATTCCAATAGTACTACTATCCCTGTAGTATAGAGGAATAAAAAAGAAAACCGCTTAAGGAAAAACTCGACTCGAGTTTTTCCTTAAGCGGTTGTAAAATGTGGAGATATGCGAATAATGTTCGCTCTATGCCACTGTTATCAAATGAAAAATATGATCGACTAGTCCTTTCAAAAGGTTAAAGATGCCCCAAAGACACAGGGCATCAACTGCTGCCATGATGGCATAGAGTACCCATACGGGGGTCTTTTCTGCCAACTCGTTCACAATACCTTTTCTTTCTTCTAACATGATACACCTCCTAGTAAGTAGATGTTTCAAAATTAACCTATTTGCGATTATACTACTTATAAAATAAAAGTCAAGTCTTTTTCATTGTTCTTCAAAACGCTATGATGTCGAAATGAAGCGAATATATTTAGACCATACTGCGGGGACACCAGTCGGTGATACCGCATTGCGTGCGATGACCGAGACAATGAAAAAGTTCCCGGGAAATCCTAGTTCAATTCATCGCGAAGGGAGGGATGCACGAGCGGTACTTGAGGGTGCCCGTGCGGAAATTGCTTTAGCAATTTC
>JAVHQE010000080.1:6148-13393 GCA_036170975.1 Minisyncoccota bacterium
CCCCCCCCCACGCCCTGACGAAATTGTTTTCACGAGCGGAGCGACTGAGGCGAATAATTTGGCAATCATAGGGGTGGTATGTTCGGCGCGTATAAAGGGAATCAAACACCCGCATATTATTGTTTCAGCAATCGAGCACCCATCAGTTCTTGAGGTTGCACGCGTACTCGAAAAAGAAGGGGTGAAGGTGAGTTATCTTCCCGTCAATCATTTCGGCGTGGTGAACCCGCGGACACTGCGCGCACTGATTACCCCTGAGACGGTACTCGTTTCCATCATGTATGCAAATAATGAAATCGGAACAATTGAGCCTATAGCCGATATTGCAAAAGAAATTAGGCATGCACGTAAAATGAATAATTCGGCATTTCCGCTTTTTCACACCGATGGTGCTCAGGCGGGGAATTATCTCGACATCAATGTTGCGCGACTCGGAGTGGATTTGATGACGTTGTCGTCAGGAAAAACATACGGTCCACGCGGTATCAGTGCTCTGTTTGTAAAGCGAGGAGTGAAGTTGACTCCCCAAATGTATGGAGGAGATCATGAACATGGTCGTCGTCCAGGAACAGAAGCAGTAGCTCTCGCTGTAGGGTTTGCTACCGCACTCGAAGAGGCACAAAAAATGAGAGAAAAAGAAGCAAAGCGCATAAAAAAATTACGTGATGCTTTGGCAGAGAAAATTTTAAAGAACGTGCCAGGTGTTGTTATTAACGGGGATCTTGAAAACAGTTTACCGAATATCCTCAACCTCTCTCTTGAGGGGGTTGAAAGTGAGGCTCTGGTTCTCTACCTTGATGCTGTAGGAGTTGCGCTTTCGGGGAAAAGTGCTTGCAAGAGTTCGGATAGTAGCGCGTCTCATGTTATAATGGCACTTGATAAGCAAAATGAAGAAAATACAGGGTCAATACGCTTTTCATTGGGACGAGAAACAAAAAGTGCAGATATTGTGTATGTGGTAAAAGAGTTTTTGCGAATTGTTCCATTTTTACGGATGACCAATACGCAGAGTGACACCATTTAATTTACGAACTTTTAATTTTATAAACTACGATGTACGAACCAAAAAATTTTGAACGACTATTAGGAACCGAGGGTTTTTCTGACATACTCCTCCGCAATCACTTCACGCTCTATGAAGGGTATGTTTCGAATGTGAACAAAGTGTATGAGTTTTTGAAAAATGGAGAAGTGGGTGTTCCGCCATGGGCAGAGCTCAAGCGTCGTTTTGGGTGGGAGTGGGATGGTATGCGTTTGCATGAACTCTATTTTGAGAATATGGTAAAAGGGGGAAGTGCTTTTGATAAACAAAGTCCTCTGGCACAAAAAATTTCTGAAGATTTCGGATCGTTCGAAGTCTGGGAAAAAGAGTTTCGTGCGACAGGAGCAATGCGAGGAATTGGATGGGTAGCACTTGTCCAAGATATGGAAAGTGGGCGACTCTTTAATATCTGGGTAAATGAGCACGATGCGGGGCACCTTGCGGGGGCAAAAATGCTCCTCGTGATGGATGTGTTTGAACATGCATTTGCTCTCGACTACGGTCTTAAACGTGCGGACTACATTACTGCTTTCTGGAATGCGATTGACTGGAATATTGTTTCTTCACGCTTCATTGCAGGGAAGTAGTTTCTAGGGTAGTATTACCATAAAGAAGCTGGGGGACTACATGCTAAAAGAGTGTATTTCTTCTTCTCAGCTTTTCAACTAATCTTATGGAACATCTCACAAAATCACAAATTGTTCTCCTTACGCTTTTTGTAAGTTTTGTTGCCTCAATGGCAACGGGTATTGTGGTGGTTACCCTCATGCAACAGTCACCTGAGCCCGTAACACAAACAATTACGAACGTGGTTGAGCGCACGATTGAGAAAATTGCTCCTGCGCAATTTCAACCAGAAAAACTTGCAAAGACAATTATTGTGAAAGATGAAGATCTCATGGTTGCGGCTATTGACCGTAATATAAAGAGTGTTGTCGCCTTTAAGACAATAGGGCAAGATGGAGAGCCTCATACAGCAGGGGTAGGGGTAATTGTTTCTCCTGAGGGGCTAGTCATTACTGATAAGGGTAACTTTGGAGCTGGCATACTTACGACAACAATAGACGGGGTCGCCTATGCGCTTCAGGTTCTTTCTAATGAAAATAGTAATACGTTGGGGATTGGACGACTAACTCCGGTTACGGCAACTACAACGCCTACATTTACTGCGGTGACCTTTGGGAATCCTGATGCTTTAAAACTTGGGCAAACAGCGATTGTTATTGGGGGACGTGACGGAAGAACGATTGTAACGGGGCTTGTTAGCAACCTTGATACCTACACAAAGACTGATAAAGATACGAAAGTAGAAACAAAAGTTCTTAGTAATGTTGGTATCTCGTTGCGGTTACCCGGGACGTCAAATGGCGCTCCTATTATCAACCTCGATGGAGGAGTTATCGGATTCTTGAGTATTGATGAAAATGCAGGAGTGCAGATAGGAGTACCTACTACGGAAGCACAGAGGATCATTACTGCAGTTTCTCAGGTAAAGAAAAACTAGTTTTCCGTGATGTTGAAAGTTTGACAACATAAAACAACTATTGTACATTACATTTATTACTGTTATTTTTATATATATTTATGATGCCACCATTCAATAATTTCACTACAAAAGCCCGCGATGTTATTCGGCGCGCCCACGAGCTCGCTGTTGAGCGTGGTCAAAACCACGTAAGTCCTATGCACCTCCTGACGGCCCTTGTATTGGACGAGGAGAGTATCGTTGTCTCAATCCTTGATAGACTCGAGGTGGACTCTATGGGACTTGCTGAAGCTATCCTCGACCTCATTGAACCAACTATCTCTCAGAACGTTGCATCAGCTTCATATCAGCTTTACCTTACCCAAGAACTTGGGCAAATTCTTGGTGAGGTTGCTCCTCGTATTGCCGAAGGAATGAAAGATGAGCAGATTTCTTGCGAACACTTATTCCTCGCTATCTTTGATGTACCAGGGCAGGCGCGTGAATTTTTGACCCGTTACCATGTAGAGCGGGATAATGTGGTTAAGGTTCTCGAAGAATTTCGTACACAGAATATTTCAGATAGTACTCCCTCGAAGAAACTCAAGGCAATTTATAAATACACAAGAAACCTCACGGCTCTCGCTACACAAGACAAGCTCGATCCCGTCATTGGTCGCGATGAAGAAATTGGTCGTGTTGTTCAGATCCTCTCTCGTCGTACTAAAAATAACCCTATTCTTATTGGAGAAGCCGGCGTTGGCAAAACTGCTGTAGTAGAGGGGCTTGCTATTCGCATGGCGAAAGGTGACGTCCCTGAATCGCTCAAGGATAAAGAGCTTGTGTCGCTTGATCTCGGAGCGTTGATTGCGGGCACAAAGTATCGCGGTGAATTCGAAGACCGTTTGAAAAAGATTATGAAAGAGATCGAGCAATCAGAAGGGAAAATTATTCTCTTCATCGATGAGATCCATACGATTGTAGGAGCAGGAGCAGCAGAGGGTTCAATGGATGCCTCGAACATGTTGAAGCCAGCGCTTTCTCGGGGAGAGCTTCGTGCTATTGGTGCGACGACTCTTCGCGAATATCAAAAACATATCGAGAAAGATCCAGCGCTCACACGTCGTTTCCAGCCCGTCCATGTGAACGAGCCTTCGGTTGAGGACGCGATAGCTATCCTTCGTGGATTGAAGGAAAAATACGAACTTTTTCATGGGGTACGGATTACTGATGATGCAATTATTTCCGCAGTGAATTTAAGTAGTCGTTATATTACGGATCGTTTTTTGCCCGACAAGGCGGTGGACTTGATCGATGAAGCAGCGTCGTCACTTCGAATTTCTCTTGAAAATAAACCACCGGTTCTCGAAGATGCGCATCGGCGTATTATGCGTCTTGAAATTGAAAAAGAGGCTCTTAAGAAAGAGTCTGCATCAGAAGGAGAACATGGTAAGAATGCAAAATCACGCACAAAAAAGATTGATAAAGAAATCGGTGATTTGCGTGAAAAAACCCGTGAGCTTGAACTCAAGTGGAAGAATGAAAAAGAACTTGTGGTTGATATTCGCGCAATAAAAAAGAACTTGGAAACAGCGCGGCTTGAAGCGGAGACAGCAGAGACCAAAGCAGATCTCGCGGTCGCTGCCGAGATTCGCTACGGACGTATCCCCAGCTTCGAGAAAGACCTTGCGGGGAAGACCTTGCGTTTGAAAAAATTGCAGTCATCGAGGTGTATTCTTAAAGAAGAAGTCATGGAGCAGGATATTGCTGAGGTTGTAGCGCGGTGGACAGGTGTTCCTGTCACAAAAATGCTCGAAGAAGAAGCAGAAAAGTTGGCACGCATGGAGCAGGATCTTGCGGCTCGTGTCGTGGGGCAATCTGAGGCAATTCAGAAAGTCGCTGATGCTGTTAAACGGTCTCGTGCGGGAATTGCTGACCCCAACCGTCCTATTGGATCTTTCCTTTTCCTAGGGCCTACCGGAGTAGGGAAGACAGAGCTTTCAAAAGCACTTGCGCAGTTCATGTTTACTGACGAGAAGGCGTTGATTCGCATTGATATGTCGGAGTACATGGAGAAGCATTCGGTTTCAAAAATGATCGGCTCACCTCCTGGGTATGTAGGGTATGAGGAGAGCGGTAACCTTACGGAAATAGTACGCCACCGACCATACTCAGTACTCCTCTTTGATGAGATTGAAAAAGCGCACCCCGAAGTGTTTAACATTCTTTTGCAGGTGCTCGACAACGGACACCTTACGGACTCAAAAGGACGGGTAGTGAATTTTAAAAACACGGTCATTATCCTGACCTCGAACGTTGGCTCAGAGTATATCGACAAAATGCAATCGATTGGTTTTGGTGCGCACGCAAGTGATAAGGCTGACTACGTTGACGCAAAGGAACGCGTTATGGGAGCACTCAAAGAGCGTTTTCGTCCTGAATTTTTGAATCGTCTTGATGAAATTGTTCTCTTTGATATCCTCTCTCCTGAAGTTGTACAGAGCATTGTAGGGCTTCAAGTTGATATCGTAAAAAAACGTCTCGTAGAAAAAGAAATTACGCTTGAAGTTTCTGGGGAAGTACAGAGCTACCTCGCGGAAAAAGGGTACGATACTCATTATGGAGCACGTCCATTGAAGCGCTTGATTCAGAATAAGATTTTGACCCCCGTAGCATCGCTTATGATTTCTCAGGGGGTATTGAAAGGTGGTCGTGTAGGGGTAACCATGGAAAAAGGGGAGATAGTTATTCGCGTCGAGAAAAAAACAATAACTACTAAGCCTCGTGCGCGCGCAAAAGCGACAGCGTAGGTTCTGTTTGAATTGAATAAAAAAACATGGTAGAGTAGACGGGCATGGTGACATGCTCGTTTGCGTAGGTGGTGGAGTGGTCAATCACAAGAGACTGTAAATCTCTCGACTTCGGTCTTCGAAGGTTCGAATCCTTCCCTACGCACAAAATACTAATGCCAAAGTGAATGCTTTGGCATTTTGTATTTTGTAGCAGTAGGGAAGGATTCGAACCGTGGGCCCACCATTTTTAAGGAGTAACACGACTATAAAAATGGATGGTCTTGACTGAAAGGAGAGGTGAATCCTTCCCTACGCAAAATCTCAAATAACAAGCTCACCTTACATGGACAGTGGGTTATTTAATTGTAGTCCACATATTGACGCAACCATAGTAATGAAGTAATCTAAAAAAAGGAAATTATAGGGAAAGGGTCTTTACCATGGGGACAGTTCAGCGAGTTTTAAAAGATCTAACTCTCGAAAGGGGGAGAAGAAATGAAGAAAAGTTTTTTGTCGCAATGAATGTACCAAATTCAAGCTCGTCCGTAGAGCTCCCCGATTGGATCCTTGGAGTAGCGCACCCATCAGCAAAGGAAGATAGAAACGAGGGGATAGATGCCATTGTTGGAACAACGGATACAGGGAAGCTTTTTGTACAAATAAAAAGCTCGAAAGCCGGCGTAGCACATTTCAAGGCAGGCAGGCATTTCAAGAAAAACAATTTAATCGTTATTCTGCTAATTCGAGAATCTGATACACTTGAGCAGGTTCGAAAAAATGCAAGGAAACTTCTTGCGGAATGTCGACAGAAGATCCTTGGGTCTCGGCTGAATTCTGAATGGTAAACAGGGGTGAGTAGCCCCTGTTTTTTTGTATATGAAAATACAGTTGCCTTTTTTATTGAAGTATAGTAGGATAGGGGAACTATATTCAAACGAGTGAGGGGAATGAAACTAGTAAGTTTTATTTCCGAGCGAGGGGAGAATATATAGTAAACTAACTATATGTCACAGGATCAACTTATAAAACTCGCCTGCAAAGGTTGCAAACGTGTTAATTATTGGACACGCAAGAATAAAAAGCTCGTTGAGCGCAAGATTGAGCTCGATAAATTCTGCAATTCATGTCGCGCGCATACAACGCATAAAGAAGCGAAGAAGTAGTGTTTCATCAAAAGCCCCATAAGGGGTTTTTGTTTACTTGGAAAATAAGTGAATAAGTTTCATTTTTGAGTATTTTTTGGTATACTCGCATAAAGAAAGTGTAAATACTTTCTTTATGCGAAATTACAAAATTATAGTTTTCTATCGTCTTTGCGAGTACTCGAAGCAAACCAGCGGACACAAGATTCAATACTAGATTGCTTCGAGTACTCGCAAAGACACAAAATGGCAGTTTTGTAATTTCAAGTCTTTGTGATACTCATTTGGGCCTATATCAATTCAGATATAGACCCGGCGCTCGAATAAAGAAGATGTAAACACCTTCTTTAAGTTTTTCGCTAGGGCCTATAGTTCAGTGGTAGAATAGCGGTCTCCAAAACCGTTGACCGAGGTTCGAATCCTCGTGGGCCCGCAATGATAGAGCCAAGTACTGTTTCAGTACTTGGCTCTATTGTCATTGCGAGGACTGCGAGGATTCGAACCGCGGGCCGCAGCCCTCGAAGAGAGGGCGTAGGTTTCGAGCGTAACAACGCGAGAGGCGAATCCTCGTGGGCCCGCAATGATAGAGCCAAGTACTGTTTCAGTACTTGGCTTTATTATCATTGTGGGGTGAGTTATATTTTCCCTCCTAACGCTTTGCTTTCTTTGCTACTTTTTTTGCGCTGCTCACTATATCGCGCTTTGCAGTCTTTGCCACACCGGTAAGTGTCTTCCAGTGTTTTTTAGATCGCGGCATCGATCTGGGTGAACACTTCGTCGTCGGTGAAGTGTGAAAGGCTGATC
>JAVHQE010000081.1:0-13021 GCA_036170975.1 Minisyncoccota bacterium
TCCTCGCAAAGACTAGGTTTATAGAGGATTTTTGTATAGGGGTGAGGGGTTACATTTCACTGTGCCTCTTTTTTATAAAAATTTGGCACACCTAAAAAAATGTGCTATATTCCTAGTCATACGGCCCTATCGTCTATCGGTTAGGACATATCCTTCTCAAGGATAGAAGCGCGGTTCGACTCCGCGTAGGGTCACAAACAGAGACTTCGGTCTCAGTGAGTGATGTATTGCTAACCTTTGCTCGAACTTATTTCGAACAACAACGCTAACTCGCACCTCGCAGAGCCTTGGTGCTCGCCCCGCGATTACGCGTTCAATGCAAATACAGAAAGGTGCCTCGCCAAACCAATTCCCCAAAAGGAATGGCGAGGCTCAAAGTCTATGTGCTTGCCCACCCTCCCGCCGCGCACAAATCCCCGCCGTTTTGAAGAGAAATTATAAAACGGCGGGGATTGCCCCCTAATTATCTGACCGACATCCTATGACGCAGTAATTTCTATATTTTGGGGTTGGGATCGTGCTCCTCCAATTTCCCAAGACACTTGGTATACCCCTGGTTTGGCAAACCATTGGCGTAATTCATCCGAGGGAACAGCAAAATGGAAGTAACCGTTGCCGATTTCCGTTATCCCATTTCCGATAGATAGTGGTCTCTCTCCCACTGCTATGCCAGGGAATGGTGCGACATCGTGCGCTTCTGTAGTACCATCTGGATGGGTTACATAAACGCGAATCTTGGCATTCGCGGCTAGTAATGTTGATTTCGTAGATTTCATACTGAAAGTCCACCAAATGTTGCCAGCATCAGAGACCTTCGGGTCACCACCATATAACGGTGCTGACGGGGTCGCAGAAAGCATGAGTCCGTCTGTCGTCGCTGCTCCGAAGGGATATACTCGTTCAGACTGACAAAATGTACCAGCCGTTGCTCCGTATGCACCAGGGAGAGGCTTACAAACTCCTTTGAATTCCTGTGAGGAACCCCCACCCTTAGGCAGAAAGGACGCACAATCGCTGTTTTGAGTACATGCAATCTCTCCCTCGCTTTGGAAGTGCGCTTTTGGGAAAAGTAGCGGATAAAAGACTTGCGTCACGGAGAAATACACGGCTACACCGATATAAAGAACCGCAAGACCACGAAACAAATGTTCGAGAAGCGTACTTGAAGCTACGCTAAATTTGAGCCGCTGACTGTACAAGATACCGGCGATAAGAATCGTTATGAAGAGGAGTGTTGCCGAAGCATAAGTCGAAGAAACGAAGGTCGGGTAATTGTAATAGAATGTCCAATCTTGCGTCGGCGAATGAGAATATATTTCCCCCACTGAGAGGATGTAGGAAACGGGTGCAACCGAATAGATCAGAAAAAGTAGTAGTGTATTCCACAGTGCTTTTCTTTGCAACAAAAGTAGCGACTTTGCAACCTTGAATCCTATTACGGCGGAAAAGATGGCAAAAACTCCCCAAAAGGCACCCGCCAGATTGAGACCATTATCTGCGAAAGGAAGACCTGCTGGGATAACAAAAAGGAGAAGTGCGGGCACTCCAGCGAGCAGGAGTAACACCGACGCAATACGAATAATACTGCTTACCATGCGGATGAGTATAGGAACCGTAATGGGGAGTGTCTGAACATTGGGTGACGGAGCAGGTGGCTGGCGACCAGCAAGAGATGCGAACGCTTCGTTTATATCCGACACTTGCCAACCACTCGCAATGAGCGATTTGGAGATTTCTTCTTTGGAAATACCAGCCACTAATTGCTGGCGTATGTAGTCAAGAATTTGTGTGCTGATCATTGAGACAATAGTAACAAATAGGCGTGATGTTGGCAAATCATTTATGAACTTTCGCTGTGTTGATAAGTCCAAAGCCCCGAGCCCTGCTACTCCACTCCATTCTTCAATGCACTCCCCCCGCCAAAACAAAAAAGCATAGGAAGCGGCAGGGGCGAAGGGCGGCCCCGCGTAATCGCGGGGCGAGCACCGAGGCTCTGCGAGGTGCGAGTTAGCGTTGTTGTTCGAAATAAGTTCGAGCAAAGGTTAGCAATACATCACAAAAACGGCAAGTACTTACATAGAATTTGAGCTTAGCGAAAAATTATATTTAGTAACTTGTGACCACGCAGATTAAGCAGAGCTTTGCTCTTCGTTATTTCCCCAAGGACCACAAACACTTAGATATTTTAAAGCCCAAAGGGCGAGTAAAATATTTAGTAACTTATCCCAAGGATGAACCTGTTGAACCGTAACCACACAAACTCAGCCGAGCGAAGTGAGGCAACTATCCCCCTACCTCCCCTTCCACTCTTCCTCCTGCCGTACTAAAAGCTCCCTAGCATGTTCTGGTTCTGCCATGATTTCCTCAACCGTACGTTCCATACGGATCCCTTGCGACCCTTTTATAAGGATAACATCCCCTTTGTCGATGATACTCTCGAGGTACTTGCCCGCCAAACGCGCATCGTCAAACTCAATAACATTTTTTTCGCTCATATCGCCTTCGATTGCCCCTTCAACAATATATTTTGCACGTGGACCAACCGCAATAAGAACATCTACAAATGAGCCTGCTTGTGCGCCAAGTTTTTTATGTTCATCAGTAGTAAATTTACCAAGCTCGAGCATATCTCCAAGTACTGCAATCTTTTTCCCTTTTGTTTCAATACTTTTGAGGGTATTCACAGCAGCTTCTGCTGCGATAGGAGACGAGTTGTAGGTATCATCAATAATAGTGGCCCCTTTGATCCCCTCAATAACTCGCATACGCCCTGCAGGACTTATGTATTTTGAGAGTCGTTCTACCATGTCAACAATATTAAATTTTAAATAAACCCCAAGAGTGAGAGCAGTAAGAGCACTGTATACTGACTGTGCTCCTAAAAATCCCCGCATTGTTACCGGAAAAACATTCCCGTCATATTCAAATTTGAACGTTGTACCTATTGGAGCTCCCTCCTCGTAAGCAATCTGAACATTTGTCCCGCGGAACATTGCTTCAACATTCATACCATAGGTTAGAGATTTTGCTTTTGTTTTCTCGCGAAGCGTCAAAACACGTTTGTCGTCGGCATTGAGAATAAGCATCCCTCCTGGACGAAGCGCTTTTACTAAATTTGCCTTTTCTTCAAAAAGTTCTTCGGGGGATTTAAAGAATTCTACATGAACAGGTACTTCTCCAAAGCGAGTAATGACGGCAATATCTGGCACGACCCATGAAGTAACTCGTTTTATGTCTCCTGGCTTATCGGCTCCAATTTCAAGAACCAACCACTTTGGATAATGCACACGTGTGAGAATTAGGAGCGCCCCCTTAAGAATATTTTTTATCCATAAAGAAACACTCGACCACCCATTTTCACAATCAAGAATCGTGAGCGGGATTCCTATTTCACTATTAAAACTCTTCATACTCTTGCGCGCAACAAGAGTTTCCCCAACCACAGCAAAGATAGCATCCTTCGTAGAGGTCTTCCCCACGCTTCCTGTTACCGCAATAATTTTGGGATGGTACTTACGGAGTACGAGTTTTGCCTCGGCTTCAATAATCATCGTAATAATCGTTCGTATAAGTGTTTTCATAAATGAGTTAGCGGTCAGGGGGGATTTCATAATAGTTTATCAAAAATTTTGCGATTTGCATAAAAGGCAAGGAAAGTGTGTGCGATGCGTATTCCTCACCTTGTGGACTTTTTACAGAAAGGAAGACAATAAATCGTGGATCCTTAGCCGGAAAATAACCAAAAAAGGTGTGCAAGTAGTCAGTCTTCGAATAGCCCCCATCTTCGACAAGCTGTGCAGTTCCTGTCTTCGCAGCGATACTATAATGCTCCATTTTGAGAGTACCTCCCATAAGTGCCTTGTCTACGACGACCGTAAGCATACGGGAAATTTCTTCTGAAGTTTCCTTTTTCAAAACCCGCGGTTCACTCCCCGGAACATAGTCGCGTGAGGGGCCAAGAGAATACTGAGTACTCTTTACTACATGAGGAGTAACGAGTACTCCTCCATTGGCAAGCACAGCAAGCGCGCGCACGGTCTCGATCGGCGTCATAGATATTCCTTGCCCAAACGATGCCGTAGCATATTCAACATCACGAGGACTTTCAAGATTGTGAATATTCCCAGCCCCTTCATTGGGTAAATCGATACCCGTTTCTTTTCCCAGACCATACGCTTTGAAATAATCACGGAAACGTTCTTTCCCAAGACGGCTCATCACAAAAGCTGCACCCACATTGAGCGACTGGTTTAAGATTTCTTGTATGGGGACAACTCCACGCGCCTTACCATCATAATTTGAAATACGACTTTTGTTGAGTATCAAGAACCCTGTATCATTATACGTCGTACTTGCGGTCACCACACCCGCATCAATGCCTGCTGCAACCGTAAGAGGTTTTACAATAGACCCCATTTCATACACTCCTTCTACCATAGGGTTTACAAAAACTGCTTGTTTTTTTTCTTTTGCAAAATTATTGGGATCAAAAGTGGGAGCACTTGCCATTGCATAAATTTCACCAGTTTTTGGGTCCATAATTATTCCGCCTACTCCTGCTGCGTGGTATTTTTCAAGAATGTCCTTTTGGAGGACACGTTCAAGGAATCCTTGAACGGTAGGTTCTATGGTAGTAACAATATCTCCCTCTCGTGCACGATCAGAAAGGATAACTGCTCCCGGTTTTAGAAAAAGATCAGCAAAGAAAGACGAGCTATTACTGCTCGTACGCGCAAGCGTTTCTTGATAATATCGCTCGAGGCCGTATCTCCCCGTAACCGCAGTGCCGTTTGACCCAACAAAGCCAAGTACTTGCGCGGCAATTTGACCTCCTGGGTAAAATCGTTTTTTATCTTTTTTGAGGATAATTGCCTTATCGTCAAGATTTTTTATTCCCGTGATTTCCTTTTCAGAAAGATGCTTCGCAACTTCTTCATACTGATCCCCCGTTCGTCCTGCCCGGGCAATAAAATCAGCGCGATCAAACGAGATATAGGCGAGAAGCTTATCAGCAAGAGCTTCCTTGTTGGTAATTTTTGTAGGGTCAATGGCAAGAGTATAGTCAGGAACTACCGTTGCAGCAGAAATAGTTCGCCCTGTTTTCTCCATAAAAAAAATAATCCCTCGATCAAAGGTGTCAGGAGAAACAGTATATTGCGCTTCTGCTTTATCGCGGTAATATTCCCCGCGCATAATTTGAAGATAGCCAAGTTTTACAATAAGAAGAATCGTAAAACAAAGTATCACAATATTAATAAACCATATATTGTAAAGGTGACGGTCTTTCATCCTGTTGATCGGGTAGGTGCTTTTAATGTGCCATTGAAATCTTCATAGGCTCAAAAGCTTTTGAGGTTACTGATGCCGATGAGTTTGTAAACCTTGCGTTTACTTCATGGAAACCAAGAGCCTCTGCACGAGCAAGCGTTACCGAATTTGACTCTGTTAAATATTCGGATTCAAGATCCCCTATTTTCACAGAGAGGTTATGTGCATTGCGTGAAAGATGATCGCGGTCAACCCCCGCAATGGTAAGTGACAATAATGAGTAGAGGTAAAAACTTACTACAAGAATTAAGCAAGAAACTAACCCCCAAAATATTTTTCGTTCTATATCATTTAAATCGAGTGTTTTTGTGGTCATGGAAGTAGTCGTTAGTTTTTTAGTTAATAATTTATTGTATTAAAATCAGTTTTTCTTTAAGATCCTCAATTTTGCACTTCGGGAACGAGGATTTTCTTGTAATTCTTGCTCTGAGGCAGTGAGTGGCTTTTTAGTTACGAGACTTGCAAGTCCTTCTTGCGCTCGCGCCCTAAAAAACTCTTTAACAATACGGTCTTCAAGGCTATGGAAAGAAATAACTGCCATTCGCCCATTTGGTGCAAGATGTTCGAAACCTTTTGAAAGACCCTCACGAAGAGCACCAAGCTCATCATTGACCGCGATGCGAAGTGCTTGAAATGTTTTTGTTGCAGGGTGAATCCGTCCAAACCGTGCGGGAAAAGGAACACTTTCTTTTATAATCTCAGCTAATGCTCCTGATGTTTCTATCGGTTTTAATTTTCGATGCTCGATAATCCCTCGCGCGATGCGTCGCGCAAACCGTTCCTCTCCATAACCATAAATAATGTCTGCAATACTTTCCTCTGCCCACTCATTTACGATTTCGTGCGCCGTAATACCTTCTCCTTCTGACTGAAAGGTCATGATGAGCGGTTCATCGCGAAGGAATGAAAACCCGCGAGGAACAATATCAAGTTGTCTGCTTGAAAGCCCAATGTCCAGAAGAATTGCGTTGACCTTTTCAATTCCTGCTTGTTTGAGGACGTGATCAATGTTGCGAAAGTTATCGCAAGCAAAAAACTTTTTACAAGGAGTGCTTCCTAGGCGCTCTTCAGCGAGAGCTAACGAGTCAGCATCAGCATCAGTTCCAATCAAAAATCCTGAGCCTCCTATTTTTTCACAAAGAACTTCGCTGTGTCCACCTAGCCCCACCGTCCCCTCAAAAACAACATCACCTTCATGAAGATCAAGACCTTCGATCGTTTGTGACAAGAGGACAGGTATATGCATATAATTTCTAAATCACCCCAATTTCACCAAGCTTTTCCGCAAGAGCATCTGCTCCTTTTTGGATACGCGCTTTGTACCCTTGCCATACTTTTTCATCCCACAATTCAACGCGGGTCGATACTCCAACAACAGCCACTTGCGTTTTTAAGTCTGCAAATTCTTTCAAAAAATCCGGGACGAGGATACGACCGATACTATCAACATCTGTCTCAACAGCACCCGCAAGCATAAAACGTCCGAAGCCACGGGTGTCTGCTTGCCCCATAGGAAGCCCTGCAAGCTTTTCTGCGACTTTACTCCACTCTTTCATCGGATACACAAAAAGACAATTATCAAGACCGTGCGTGATCACCACTTTTTTACCAAGCTCCTTCCGAAACTTTGCGGGCAGTGCGAGGCGTTTTTTGGGATCAAGAGTATGAATGTGTTCGCCGATGAGCATGAAGATTTACTTAGTGAGCAAAGCGAAGTTAGAAAATCTTCACCCGGTTAAACCCTGCAAAGCAGGGGTCTTTCGAAAAAGACCAGTTTAACTGGGTGGGAGATTTCAAAAATCGCTTACGCTCTTTTTAAATCCCCCACTTCATCCCACTTGTCTACATTATATTACACTTCATCCCACTCTACAACTAAAGTTATCCACAAGTGACGATTTTTTCTTTTGCCCAACAAAAGAGTAAAAATCGCATCAAAAATGAACACAGTTTTGATGAAGAATAAAAATAGTAATCTTTTTTATTCTCGAGCCCAGTAGGCGAATTTGGTAATTCGCGAACGAAGTCGATTTTGCAAAATCGCGCCGCGCAATGTCGATCAAGCGCGGTGACATTTGTACCCAGTTATATCCACAAGTGACGATTTTTTCTTTTGCCCAACAAAAGAGTAAAAATCGCATCAAAAATGAGCACAGTTTTGATGTAGCCGTACAAACAACAAAAAAGCCCAAATTTTTTGAGCTTTTTTTGCAAAACCTAAAAAGAGAACTTAATTATCCTTCGGACGCATCGTCGGAAAAAGAACAACTTCGCGAATATTACGCGTGTTCGTGAGAAGCATCACAATACGGTCAATACCGATACCAACCCCACCAGCAGGTGGCAAACCATACTCTATTGCTTCGAGGTAGTCTTCATCAGAAGGCGAAACATCCCCTTCCCCTCCTTTTTTCTTTTTGTCCTGTTCTTCATAGCGCGCACGCTGATCAAGAGGATCATTCAATTCTGAAAAAGCATTCACCATTTCAATGCCCCCTACAACAAGCTGGAAGCGGTCAATGAGTGTTGGGTCTTTTTCTTGCTTTTTTGCAAAAGGTGAAAACCCTGCAGGATAGTCAATAATAAAGGTAGGCTGAATAATTTTTGGACGGGCAACTTTTTTATAGATATTGTCCATAATCTTTTCTACTGCATCATGTTTTTCCACACGCACTCCAAGACGCTCTGCGGTAAGTGCCCATTCATCGCGCGACATTGCTGAGGGATTCTCAATGGATGCATAACTCTTAAAAAGATCAAGGAAAGAAACCATTGAGAACTTTTTGCCCATATCGATTGCATCTTCTCCTAGATGAACCGTGCTACTCTTGAGGACCTTCTTTGTAATGGTCTTTATGAGTTTCTCCACAAAAGCCATCTGTGATACCGCGGTCTCATAGGCTGCGTAAAACTCGAGCATAGTAAACTCAGGATTATGCGTCATATCAATTCCCTCATTCCTAAAATTTCTACCGAGTTCATATACACGAGGGAAACCACCCACGAGAAGTTTCTTCAAGTAAAGCTCCGGTGCGATACGTAAATTAAGATCAATATCAAGAGCATTGTGATGTGTAAGAAAAGGTTCTGCAAGTGCTCCTCCAGCAAGCGACTGTAAAAGAGGTGTCTCAACTTCAAGATATCCCGCATCGTTCAAAAATGTGCGAATTTCCGTAATGATTCGTGAGCGAAGAATAAATCGAGAGCGCACATCTGATGACATAATCATGTCTAAATAGCGCTTACGAAAACGCTCTTCTACGTCTTGTAATCCATGCCATTTATCAGGGAGGGGGCGCAGGCTCTTGGAAAGTATTTTCCATCCTTTCACAAGAATTGTTTTTTCTTCACGCTTCGTTACAAAAAGGGTACCCGAAACTTCGATAAAGTCTCCGATGTCAATCGTGTCTTGAAAAAGAACAAAGAGCTCGTCTTTTATCTCATCACGTTTTAAAAATCCCTGTATAACAGCTTCCCCATCCCGCAGGTTAAAAAAAAGAAGTGCCCCCTGTCCGCGAATCGCTGTAACGCGTCCCGCAAGGGTCACTTTTTTCTTTGTTGATTCAAACTTTGCAAACGAAGTAAGCGCCTCACCTACTGAAATTGAACGGCTCGTATCAATAGGATATGCAAGCATCCCCCCTTCCTTAAGAATTTCTATTTTTTTTATTCTCTCGGTTCGGATTTCTTCGATGGAGGCCATAGGGAGTAATAATCAGCTATTATTTTCGATAGTTATCAGGAAATACAACACCTAAAACTATTCTACGTTAACGACACTGCAAGAAACAACACCAACAGGAGTCTCGTAAGAAACTTTATCTTCTTTACTCTTTCCCATAAGAGCTTCACCGAGGGGTGATTTGTTTGAGATTTTGCCTTCTTTAGTGTTTGATTCTTCTGAACCAACAATCTGGTACTTTCGTGAGTCTTTGTCTCCCACACGTAAAATTGTAACGGTTGAACCAATGCCAACAATGCCACCCTTGTGCTTTTCGGTAATAACCACATTTTTAATCATCTGTTCAATCTTTGCAACACGCTCTTCTGTCTCCGCTTGATTCTGGCGCGCTTCATGATACTCTGCGTTCTCCGAAAGATCACCAAGGCCTTTTGCAAACTCAAGCTGTTCTGCAATTTCTTTACGGCGTACACTCTTTAAATGATCTAGCTCCTTTGATAATTCCTCAAATTTCTCCTTGCTTAAATATTCTTTTTCTTCTGACATATGGGTGCATTCTATCGGTTTTAACACCGAAAGTCAAACAAATGCACCCCGAGTTCAACAAGTAAATGCAACGCTTAGTATAAAATACTAAGCAACATGAAATACAACAAACAAAGAACAGCGTTCAAGCAGTTGAATTTAAACGACAGAATCCAGATTGAAATCCAGTACAGCCAGGGGAAAAGCCTTGCTCAGATAGCCAAATATCTAGGTAACGGACGAAACAAAAGCACCGTAGGTAGGGAGATTGAGGGAACTCCACGCAAAAGGCAGGGGCAGGTACAACGCGTACCAAGCTCATTGTCGAGCACTCGAGAGGGTAAAAGATAGGGGGAAACGAGAAAGACTTAAAAATGAGACGACGCGGGTATACGCAAATGAAAAACTTAGAATTGGATGGTCGCCAGAGCAGATAAGTATACGGATTGGTATTGATAGGGGGAAAGATTTCACCATCTCACCAGAGGCCATATATCAATTCATTTACGCTCAAGTACATCGTAGTGGAAATGGTCTCGTGAAAAAAGGATGCGAAGACTTGAGACCATATCTAGCGAGGCGCCATACAGTACCGTCAGACCAAATCACACTACGCAATTTATTAAACAATCGTGACTGTCCCCCTTATCTAAAGGTACCTGACCCCATTATTTGATTTTTACTTTAACTATACAGACCCAAGCAATCAAAAAGTTTCTGCCATTTTAGCTCAAATGAAATTAGTTAGTGTTAAAAGACTGAAACGAAACCCTTTGTGTCCTTAAATTTGTTAAATTGTCACATTTCCTAAATTAATTAGGAGTGCCATATGTTTCTGAACTTATGCACAAAATTTCGCAATGTCTTAAAATTAGCTTTTTGGACTTATTTTTGATATCATAAAAATATGTTAGAAGGATTGCATAATAAAAGTGATTTTTTTGAATCTAAAGGTGCTAAAAAGGAACGCTTAGTTATTAACGGTGCACAAGTAGAAACAGTAGATATAAAACCGGAAAATCAGAAAGACGAAGTTCCTGTTTTGGTTGCACCTGGTTGGGGTGCCACAATGGAATCATTTAAACCCGGACTAAAAGTATTATCTGAAAAAGGAAGACGATCAATTTCTCTTGATCAACCACGCAATGGCGGAACTATTCCTGATTCACATAATGAAGAAGTGGAAAAATGGTACAAAGATAAAGGGGAAAAATATCCCGATTGGCCTTCCGAAGAATTACGAAAAGCACACACCATTCTTGGACTTCTTGATCAGAAAAAATTAGATAAGGTTGATGTTATAGCACATTCAGAAGGGGCAATAAATGTATGTATTGCCGCCATGCTTAATCCCGAAAAATTTACAGGCAGAACAATTGTTCTATACTCTCCAGCTGGTGTTATTGGAAAAGATTCAATTTTTCGTTTACAAAAGAGTGCTGGTGCTAGTAAAGCTTACCCAGAAAGTATTTCAAATATGCCTGTTACAGAAGCAGAAACAGAATATCTCAAATCAACAACACACATAACCCCAGATTATATGAAGGCAAATCCACTTCGCACAGTGAAAGAACTTTTGGCTATATCTCAAGCTCAAATAGAAGATATGCTCCGATATCTTCGAGAGAAAGGAATAAAAATAGTTATAATTGGAGCAGTTGATGACACTATATTTCCAATGGACAGAATGCAGAAAAATGTCAAAAAGGATTTTGTTGATGGATTTTTATCTGTTCGTGGCGGACATATGCAAATTCAAGTCCACCCAGAACTTTATATGAGTGCAGCAGAAAGTATGCTTACAAAACCAAAGGAAAAAACAGAGGAAAAATCATAACAATTTTGTTTTTTCATAAAAAGTTGCTCTCGCTCACAAGGCGTACCCGATGAACCACTCGCTAATTCCTTTCACGAGAATTCGACTGCATAAAACCATAGCCGTATGCACATCTACTATCCGAGAATTAGTATAACAAAAAAATGCAAAAATTTAGCCCGCCGATAAATCGGCGGGCTAAGGGTCCAAGGGCAGAAAGGTCTACGTCCAAGACGCGAATCTGCTGATTCGAAGTACCTAAGCGTCTGAGGACTCGTCGCAGAAGCAAAGGAGGCAGCTGACGTCGTACCAGTCGCCCTCGAAGTCGCCGAGGTCGAACCAGAAGACGCCATCCGAGCCGCGGCCCACGATCGGCACCCCGTGGAAACCATCGGCGTCTTCCCAGAGCGCATCCTTTTCATCAAAGGAAACAGACCAGTGGTTGACAGGAAGCTCGTCCTTCTTTTGCTCGTATGCAAGGCTCGCACCCTGAGCACCCACGAGAATTGCTTTTTGTGAACACAACTGCGTTAGGCAATCGTCTGACGTTACTCCCCCCTTGATCTGAAAAACCTTCACCTTGAGCTTGCGCCCTGGCTCAAGTTTCGTTGTTGCCTTGACGTAGTTCTTGTCGGTGATGGTGCCGTTGTAGGAATAAAACTCCTTGCGGTGTTCCTTGCTAAAGGATGCCAGACGAGTTGCGTGGGCGTAACCTTGCGGGACGACGATACTGAAAGTGTTGATCAGTTCAAAACGACTGTCCGCTTGTGCTCCGCCAGTGACGGCAGAATACATCGCTTCAGCATGCCTGCTCCCTCTCGAGTTAATGACTTGCTGAATCAGCTTACCATTGAACCCTGCTTTTTTGAGAGCGAGCATTAGCTCGTAAGCCTTTCTCATTGTATCCCGTACGCTTGTTACGCTCATGATATTTCCTTTCATTTTAAGGTACGCTCCAGAAAACTGCTGGATCAGTCGCAAGAGTTTTGCCCCTTGCCCCCCCCTAGCTAAGGCAAATATAGTATACTTGTATACTTATTGTCAACCCTCTGCACCCCGAGTTCAACAAGTAAATGCAACGCTTAGTATAAAATACTAAGCAACATGAAATACAACAAACAAAAACACGCAAGGTAAAGTAAACCTTGCGTGTTGTGCGAGCGAAACCAACAGGGCTCAATGACATCCAGGAAGATCGGAGCTATCAAGAGAGATGACCGCAGGAAGAGAAACCAGCATCAACTGTTCGAGGACATCGTCCAGAAGTCCCTTCGAGGCATTCATGTATTCTTCTGCCGTTTCTCCGTGGTCAAATTTGATGGCGGTAACAAAATCAGTGACACCCTTTTGTTTACAATAGTTCAAAAAATACCCCAAAACTTCTTTTGAGCCACAGTTATCAGGATACTCACCTGAGAGACACGCACGATGCATCACTCTCCCTAAACGAAGAAGGTGAGCATTCACAACACTTTTCACTTCATCGGTAGAAACATACCCTTTTTAAACTAAAAAGCACAAAAGAGAAGCGTCTTCAGCTGAATGATGAAAGATTCTTTTGTTGCCCAAAACACCGAAATGAGAACATAGCTGTGAAACAATCTCTGATTGTAGTTCTCCAGTAAAAACACCATTCGTTTCCATTTTTAACCCCCGTAATTAAAGTTACA
>JAVHQE010000082.1:0-2767 GCA_036170975.1 Minisyncoccota bacterium
CTGAATCAATTCCGTTCCATTCAACCGAATATTTTCCGGGAGACATATCTTCACTAACTAATGTTATAACTTCACCTCCAAGCATATCGTAGATTTTCACTTCAACATATTCCGGAAGCGGAATTGCAAAACCTATTGTTGTTGTCGGATTAAATGGATTAGGATAATTTTGCGCAAGCTCGTAAAAATCGGGGATGACATGTTCATCTTCAACTTTAACTGAGGTTTGCGTTTTGAATCCAAAAGTAGAAGACCACAAACTTGTTCCAAATTGATTCTTTGCTGCAACCCGCCAGAAATAGTTTTTATTCAAGACTAACTTCGAGAGCGAAAGAGTTGTATCCGTTAAAACCGTATCAAGCAAAGTTGTTTGTGGCGTAATAGTTATACTTGATGCAAACTGAAATCTATACGAGGTTGCTATGTTTGACTTAGCCCATTTGAACGTTGGATTAATTGAAACACCTGTAGTCGCATGCGCCGGTTCAAGCAGTGTTATTGCCGCCGGGAAACCGGTAGTAAAATTGAACGCTGAAGAATATCCGCTTTCTCCCGCGGGATTACTTGCTTTAACCCGCCAGTAATATTTTTTCTCCCCTGCCAATTTTGTCAGCACGTAGGAAGTATCAACAACTACACTATTCACTATCAACGTACCGGTGAACGCATTATTGTCTGCAACTTGTAACTGATATTGGAAAGCATTCTGCGAGTAATTCCATGCCAATCTCATAGTATCTCTCTGCCGCATATCGTCATTTAACGGAACGGCAAGTGTTGGAACAGGAGGCGGTAAGAGTTGAACAATGTTTGAAATAGGACTCTCTGCGCCATATCGGTCTAACGCAGTTAAGCCAAAGAAAAGATCGCCTGAAGAAACAAGATTTGTGGGCGCTATTTCTTTTAACGTAGTTACGTCTTGAATATTTTCGTTATTATCAATTTCACTTTGCGAAGGCGTAGCGGTAGTAAACTTGTAGAGAACATAAAAGAAAGAAGAATCGCCGTCCATATCAAGATCACCTTTATCCCAAACAAGTTTTGCTGCTGAAGTAGCCAAATCTTTTTCTATCCGTAAATTCATCGGCGGCATTGGAGCGTTGTTCGCTTTCCAATTCATTATTGGGGTTAACGCCGGATATTTATAAAGCGTGTTTTTTAGTGAGTCGGTAAATCCTAAACGATTCTCTAAACTTGAAGTTGTATTATACAGAACACTTCCCTGGCAGAAATTGTCTGTCCGGTTTAAGCGTATCTGTCTTGGAAGTTCGTTAGCATTAAAGGGATTGTTAATTCTATAAACTGCATGACCAACATACATGTGTCTTCCGTTAGCTCCGGCGGAATCTGCCCACCAGGGCATTAACTTTGCGTAATCTTGTCCGCCGCCAAATGCCCAATAGAGTTGTGGATTAATGTAGTCAATCGATCTAGCATGCAGCCACGCCATCGCATCGCAATAAATGGAGTTGTAATTGTCGTTACCGGAAATACCAATTGGATAATTCGGTCTCCAAATCCCGCGAGGACTAATTCCCCATTTAATAAAAGGTTTTACCGCTGTGATGCTGTCGCTTATCATTTTTACAAGTGTGTTCACATTATTCCTTCGCCAATTTGCAAGCGTCATTCCACCTGGATTATAACTTGAAAAAGTTGTAGCGTCTTCCGTTGTCATGCCGTCATCATAAAAATAATCATCAAAGTGAATTCCGTCCACATCGTATCGTCTAACAATGTCCATAATTACAGATAAAACATAATCTCTTGCTTGCGGCAGTCCCGGGTCTAATAATCTCAACGTTCCTTTTTTAAATGTCCACTCAGGATGTTTATTTGAGATATGATTTGGTGCGGTTTGATAATTTCCAACACTGCGTTCAACACGGTAAGGATTTAACCAGGCGTGCAATTCCATTCCCCGTTTGTGTGTTTCTTCTATTGCAAATTGTAAGGGATCATAAAAAGGATTTGGCGCAACTCCCTGAGTTCCGGTAAGCCAATAAGACCAGGGTTCGATGGATGAATTGTAAAGCGCATCGGATTCCGGTCTTACCTGAAACATGACCGCGTTAACATTAACTGCTTTAAGTCCGTTTAGAATATCTATCAACGCTTGCTTCTGCGAGGCTGTTGAAGCGCCTCTTGTGGGCCAATCGATATTTGTTACGGTGGCGATCCATGCGCCTCTAAATTCACGTTTGGGTACAAATGTTTGAGCAAAAGATGAACTGCTAAGGAGAAGAAGTGAAAGTAGGAGAATTATTTTTTTCATGACCGATTCGCTTTTATTGAAAAGTTTTGTACAAAAATAAAGAATTAATCGGTAAACTACTACCAACTTATAACAAGTAACGACTCAAGTCACTTTCTATTTTTCTTTTCTACTCACAATTTCGATCGAAGCGCTTTTTAGTCCATCTGATCTCACGATCAGTTTTATCTTCCCCTTCTTATCGGTTGATTGAATTACTCCAAGGCACATTCCGTTAAAAGCGTGACGGAAATTTGCTTGAAATGATTCCTGACTTGTTTGCAGCCCGTTATCTACTCCAATTATTTCCCCTTCTCCTGTAACCTCAAAGTGAATAAGATTATCAGCATTCGGGACAAGAATTCCGTCCTTATCTAAAACTCTTACGGTGATGAATGAGAGATCAATTCCATCTGCTTTAATTTTATTTCTGTCGGCAACTGCTTCAATCTTAAAAGGTGCGCCGGCGGTTTTAATTTCTTTCGTTAAAATTTCTTTTCCATCTTTTTTACC
>JAVHQE010000083.1:0-12740 GCA_036170975.1 Minisyncoccota bacterium
TAAAAGGTAGCCCGACGGAGGCGTATCAAAAGGGAAGGGGGGAGTTCGCTTTTATGGGGGGAAGGCGAACACGCGGGAGCAGGCACTCCCGCGTGTTAAGGAAGGATTACTTGTGCGTGGAATGGTGAACATGGTGCCCAGCCGCGCGCTGCATGAGTACTTCATTAATAAGCGTCTGATAGCCGATGCCGCGATGCTTTGCCTGGGTATGCGCCCATTCTAGCGCTTTAGGGTTTAGTCGGATTTGAATGGACTTGTATTTATCAAGTCCCTTCGGAGGCCGTCCGCGGGGAGGCCTTTTGACGCCGAGTTTGGCCTCAATAGCCTTCCTGGCCATCTCTACCTCTCTGCCTGTGACCCGGTGAGCCTGTTTAAAGGGGAATTCCTTTATTCTGTTCATATTGCCTCCTTTCACTACGATTGGCTTTTCTTGCGCTGATAATCCGGAATACGTTTCCCGGCTCTCGGATTGTAAAGACGATCACTAAAACGCCAACGTCGGCTTCTCCGATCAACCATTGCCGTTTCTCGCTCGGGTTTGAATGCTTTAGATCGGGGGCTCTCAACTGGAAGGGATCATCGAATGCCGTGATAGCGACTGTAAATGAAATGCCGTGTTTAACAGAATTCGCTTCGCCCTTTTTTACATCCCAGGTAAAGTCCATAATTATAGTATATACCATAAATCGCTAAATTTCAAGGGATCACTTAAAATATCTACCCCGCCCTACCGAACCTGGCGACTGCCAAAAAAAACGGAGTTAATTAAAAAATCGTGTTGGTTTTTAAGGGTCTTTCTCGACGAGGAAAACATGATTATTAGACTTTGTTTAGTCTAATCACGACAAAAATGCGTGCTATTGTGGGGTCAGACAATGAGCTAACAAGCACTTCTCTCGTCGATAACACACAATAATCGATATAATCAGAGCCAGGCATTGATCACAAAAACCAACACGATTTTTTAATTAACTCAAAAACGGCCATAAACGCGCTTTAGGGGCGGTTATTCGAGGAAAAAAGGGGGGCTTTCAACCGGAAAAGTGGCGCCAAGAGCCACCGGCGGTGGTTGTATGGTATGTAAACTTGGGAGCTCGGTGCCGGATACTTTAAACCAGGGGGTGGTGGTGAAGTTAAGACAACTCAACCACACGGCTGAACTGTTCTCGAAATTCATCATCCCCGTGCATAACAACAATCAGCGCACTGTTTTTCGACTTCTCAAAAATGTGCTTCATGATTTTATCTTTGCTCTCCACATCCACATTCGCAAGAGGTTCATCGAACACATACAGCTCGGCTTTCTTCATAAGCCCCATTGCTACCTCAACCTTCTTTTTTTGCCCAGCCGAAAGCTCTTCCGGCTTCTTTTCTAGGCTTGCCGATAGAGTAAAGTCGTCCAGTAATATTTGCAGGTAACGCTTTTGGTCTGTATCTAGCTTGTCATAGGCGATGTTGTCTCTCACAGAACCTGGAATAAAATTATGTGGTGTTATACAGGCGCTGGTCTGCGCTATCCCAACTGTCTTTGCCATCCCGCTTTGCGGCGCCAAGAAGCCGGATAGAATGTTTGCCACTGTGGATTTGCCGGAGCCATTCTTTCCGCTCAGTAGTAATCTTTCGCCTTTATCCACACCAAAACTCAGGTCCGACAATACTTTTTTGTCGCCATAACTAAACCCGACGTTTTCGAGCTTAATTGCACCGATTCCACTAGGAGTGAAGAATTCTTCCTGAGCTGCCGCGTTAAACTCTGCCAACCTCTGTAATGCAATTGAGTTTTTGGAAATTTCCGGTATTTTCTGTATAAGCGTTCTCATGTTGCCCACAGCGAGCCAGAACGCGTTCATAAACGCCATGAACCCGCCGAAACTCATTTCCCCTTTCAATATTGCATAACCGCAAACAATAATAACCAGCATTTCGCCGTAGGACATAAAAATCGCACCGTACGTGTTATGTTTCGTGCTGTTTTTTACGCGCGCATTAAGGCTGGCTATATACTTATCAAACCGCTCGTTTATTTTTAACAACACCACAGATTGCAGACCAAATAAATTAACGGTTCGGTAGGATTCCGCCGCGCCGGTGATAACACCACGCAATTCGCCTTCCTCCTCTTTTTCATCACGCGAGTGTTTTTTAATAGCAGAGTGGTATTTATTGGAAAGCAGTATTAGGAACGGTACGGTCAGCACCAGTGCCAGCGTGGCCTTTAGCGACAGGAAAATAATCACACCAAACGCCACAATAAATGAAACAGCAGCCGAACATACCGCGAAAGAGAGATCTATTGACGCGGAGGAGGCCGCCAATGGCTCATCATAGATTCTAGATGTGTAATAACCGGTGGTGTTTTTAATGACCTGGATATACGGCATTTTATAGTAGCTTTCCAGCAGGTTGCCAATGAGCCGTTTAAGTATTCTGTTCTTTAAGTCCTGCACATAAAGACTGTTCCACAAGGAGAACAATCTATAGGCAGTTGCCAGAACCATGAAGCCCAGTGTGACTAAAATGAACAGCCGGAAATCCTTTTTTATGACGCCTTCATCAAATATAAATTTCAATAAAAGTGGGTTAAGTAAAGTCATCACCGCATCTATAACAATGACACTTACCAAAGCCAGCGTAAATGAAGTTTTGTATGGGCGAATAATAAGACGCATATCTTTCAACATCGGAAGTTCTCCTTAAAGTAATTCATCGAGCATAAAATCAGTGGGCCTGCCGGATATTAACCGGTCAAGGAACATTATTATCCCGCTTATCCCCGTGGAATAATCGCAGCTTATCCGTGCCAAACCGTTGCCCGGATAAGCAACGCCTTTTGCGCTGGGTATCGCAAAACGGTTAAAACCGCTTGCTACCCTGTGGGCACTATTGAGATATTTTATGTCTTTCGTTATCGCATACGCATCAAGCAGGAATTCGCCAAAGCCGGCCAGACCAATATTTCTACCGGGAAAGATTGCATATTTTATCCCGCAGCTTGCATGTATCCTTTCGACCAACTTAAAATATTTATCTTCTTTTAACACTTTGAGATAGCGCAGGCAAGCGATCCCTATACCGGCACTGCCGTATTCCCAATACGGGCAAAGAATGTTATTATCGTCGGCTCTTTCTGCCCAGGCGATATTCCCGTTCGCGGTTTCCGCAGCATACCCGATATCATGATCCAGTGCGCCCACAGCCATTCTCTGATATTCCTGGCTACCGGTAGCTGCGTAAAGATAAAGAAGAAAAACACCTATCCCGCTCGCGCCATGCGCAAGGCCGAGACTGACTTCGCCGTCCTGCCCCGGCCAACACGGCCCGTGGACGCCCGATTGCGCAGAATTAACCAGTATTTCTCCGGCTTTTTTTGCGTTGTTTATGTAAATTTCTTTCCCAGTAGCGCGCCAGAACTTAAGATTTGTCATTCCCCATCCCGCAACCCCGGCATATAGGGATGCTGAAGTTGGCAAAAGGTGGTGGTCAAAGGTCTTTTTAAATATAGTCTCGGCACTGCCTGTATCGCCAAGCTCAAGTAATCCCCAGGCTATGCCAGACATTCCCAAGTATAGGCCGGGCGGATAATTTTCTTTTGAAATCTCATGCTGCTTCACCCATTGCAGCATTTTCGGGGTGGGTTTCCGGCCAAGCTTTGAGAGCGTGTAAAGAACTCCCATCGCGCCATGCGCCAGGCTGAGAGGATTTGTTTCAAAAACTTCCGGATCCGCCGGGAAAAGCCTGTCCTTCCTTGAGTAATCCGCACTAGATTCGACGAAGCTACATGCCGACCGCACGGTAGCGGAGATAGAACGGCGTGACTGTTGTGGATCTAATGTGGATAATTTTATAACTCCCGTCTTTTTAAAACTAGCTGAATATTTCTCGTCGAGCAGAGCGGAGGGGCTACAGCGCTTCTTCAGGTCTACATGCATAAGACGGTTTATGACGTATCTGAGTTTTAACGATATACCAAAATCCTCGCCCACCATTTTCAAGGCTTTGGTTTTAGCCTCTGGTTCCAACGTCAGAACCCCGTTAATATGCGTCAACATATACAACATGATAGCGCCGAACGCGTAATAATCGCTTTCACGTGTAGGAGCGGCTCCATTTATTTGCGCAGCATCAGCAAAACCATGCGTAAATAATTTATACGCTTCACTTTCCCCATCCACATGCGCCCCTTCCAGGTCTATAATCTTTACATCAAGGGTTGCCGCATTAACAAGGACATTGTTAGCTGAGAAATCCCCGAATATAATGTTCCGGGAATGCAGAGTATCAATAATCTTGGCAAGTTTCCTAAAGATAGTAAGATACTTTTCAAGGTAAGCCCTTACTTTATCCTCAGTAGGACGCGCATCCAACAAAACACTATCCTGTGCCGCAAAAGAATGAAGAGTAATATAGTTTTCCAGATAGTCCTCGGCCAGGAAAAGATGCTCCCACTCCTTGAAGAGCTCAATTGGTCTGGGGGCAATGCCGCAATCCTCTATTTTTTTTAGAATCTCATACTCCCTCTTAAGCATCTTTGCGGCGTCCACATTTTCCGCGAAGGCATTAACATGTGCGCGCGCTTCCTTGATTACGATATTTCTCTTTGTGACATTATCGTAGGCTATATATATCCCGCCTGTATTGGAGAAATGTATGGATTTCTCGACAACATAGCGCCCATTATTTAAGCCGCCGCTTGATTCATCCCCCTCTTTCTCCGGGAAAAGCTCTTCCACCCATCCGGGCAGGCGGTAATATGGCGCCCTTATATCAGGCTCTTCCTTTCCTTCAGGAGATACCAACACCGGAATATACTTTCCGTTGGCATCCATCCTTGCATTAGGCTTGAGGCCGCCATATCTGTAGTACAGGACCGTACTGTCTTTATAGCGCTTATCCGATAAGATATAAGGACCGCAAAAATCCTTGGTTAACTTATACAGTTCTTCTATTAGCCATTTAAAATGTTCTGTGTCCGTTGGATAAATTGTTATAAATTTCCCGGACCCTCCTCGGGACCAGGCCTTTGAGTTGGTTATAGCCAGCGTCTTTTTATCAAGTAAAAACTTAAACGACACCTTGTTCTCTATCAAGAACCCTGCCGCAGCTCGTAAAATCTTTTCAGAATCCGAATAAGTTGATGATAAATGTATTTTCCAACCCTGGATAGGCATAGCCTGCTTTAAATATATGCAATTTATCCAGATGCCGCTTCGAACAAACTTCCACTCGGTGTTAACCAGGCTTTTGACAAAGTCAAAATAATCCGCTTCTTTAACCGCACAATAGTCCATAGGCTCATAAAACTGCTTATCTGCGAATAAATAATAACTCAAGCCATTTGCATTGTCTATATTCATAATACCCAGGGCTCCGGATGGACTTTATTTTTCTGAGGCCGGGGCGGGCATAGCCGCCCCGGCCTCAAAAAAGTATCAACTAGTTCTGGCCGCCGCAACAATTGCTGAGCCAGCTTCCGCGGGTCTGCTTTTCCACTTTCGCTTCCAGTTTCTGCAGGTTAAGTATTTTGGTCATTTTATTATTTCTCCTTTATATTCGTCTAAATGCGCTTAGTTCTGTTGGCCGCAGCTATTGCTGAGCCAGCTTCCGCGGGTCTGCTTTTCTGATTTTGCTTCCAGCTTCTGCAGATTAAGTATCTTGGTCATTTTGAGTTCTCCTTTTCTATCGCTTACGCCCACTACAAGGCAATTTCTATGCCAGAACAGGAAAAGAGCGGAAAAATGGATAGTGTTTTTAATACTACCGTCGGAGAACGGAGGCTATTTGGCGGGGCAAGGCGGATTAGCGGGAGCCTTAAAAATGGGCCAAACCGTACTGTCTGAAACTATTAGGTTTCTTTTGGGACTGTCTTAACGACTTTCCCGGCTATTTTGCTACAATTCTTTAATAGCAACTGATGGTGCCCGGGGGGAACTTTTACATGGACAGACTTAAGATCTTGGTTATTGATGATGACAGGCTGGCGCGGGATATTATGGCCGACAACCTGGCCGGCCAGGCGGTGGAGTTCGCCGGCGACAAAGCCGCGGCCGAACGCAAACTTAAGGCCGGGCATTATGATATCTGCTTTATAGACCTTATGTTGGGCGAGAACGATAACTATTCCGGTTTGAAACTAATTCCCCTAGCCGTTTCAAAAGGCATCTATTCCGTGGTGATGTCTAGCTGCGACACGGAAGAGACTATAAGCCAGGCTTATGCGCTTGGCTGCAAAGAGTTCTACGTGAAAGGCAACGAGAGGGCCAACGTTACCGCGATCATAGCCCGGTACATACAGGGCGGCGCCAGCAAAAAAGTGGAAGGAATCTTTTCCAAAGAATTTATAACTAATGATCCCGGCACACGCTCGATGGTGGCGGAGGTGATGAAACACGCGTCCACCAGCCTGCCGATACTACTGCTGGGGCCCTCCGGAACCGGCAAGACCACTGTGGCAAAACTGCTGCACGAGCATTCTGGCCGCGCCGGCCGCTTTGTGGATATGAATTGCGGCGCGTATACCGATGAGCTGCTGGAAGCGGAGCTGTTCGGGTGCAAGAAAGGCGCGTTCACCGGCGCGAATGAAAACCGTACTGGCAAATTGGCGCAGGCCGACAAGGGGACGCTCTTCCTGGACGAGATAGGAGCCATGAGCCGGAATATGCAGGTGAAACTGCTTAAAGCCATTGAGGAAAAATCATTTTATCCGCTCGGGGCGGACAAGCCGGAATATTCCGACTTCCGCGTTATTAGTGCTACTCTGGAAGATGTGCAGGAGCTGCTCGCCGAAAACAAGCTGCGGTTTGATTTCTTTCAGCGGGTGCACGGCATGACGGTAACGTTAAAACCCCTGGCGCAAAGGAAATGCGATATCTTTCCGCTTATACAGGCTTTGACAAAAGGGAAAAAGCGGCTGGCCTTCGCTCCGGAGGCGAAGGAATACCTGCTGGCGCATAGCTGGCCGGGCAACGCGCGCGAGCTTAAAACCTTTGTGGATATTGTGACTACAGGCACGGATGGGCAGATAACGCTTGAAATCGTTAACCATTATGTTAAGCAATTGGCTGCGCCGGCGGCGTTTGCATTCACTCAGGCGCAATATGATTATGCACTTGAGCACGGGCTTGCCGGGGTGGTGGAAAACCTGCAGGCCGGAATTATCAGACGCAACTTAAACGAGAACCACGGAAAAAAAGCCGCCACGCTTAAACAGCTTAAGATCTCAAAACGATTATTGTATTCCGTAGTAACGAAAGCGCAAAAATAGAGAGGAAACAGCCATGCCCGACATAAGCAAGATTCGTCATACAATAAAATCCAAGACAACCAGCCTAAAAGAAGCCGCGGAATTCATGCATAAATGCCCGGACGAAAAAATACGCGCAAGGATAGCACTTATGCGCGAAACGGCGCAGGACATTGTAAGGCTTTTGATTGAGCTGGAAGCGGAACTACAGAAGCCGGTTTAAGGCTTATCGCCAGCCGGCCTTAAATCAGGTCCTCCACGGCGATTCCTTGCCAATCACTTTCAGCCAGGGCAGATGTGAGAAATTCTCCGGCGGATGGCCGGTGGCTAGGCGAAGATTTGTAAAACCTTTCTCTTTTAAGTCGACGGCGATATTCTCGCCTTTTATATCATCCCCAAGTTCGGAATCTATATAGATGGGCGTGTTTTTGGGGAACGCTGCGAGGTTCGTCAGGAATTCGACAGGGGTTCTAAACGCTTTTAATTCCACGCCGGCGTCTTCGGCGGCCGCTTCCCAATTCATATGCACCATGGCGTCGTCGTCTATTAATACCGCCAGCGCGGGCACTGGGGCAGTGATAGTGATGGGCACGAAATCGGCCAGGCCTTTGGGGATTATCAGTATATTAAGACGGGCGCACTCTTCTATTATCCGCTGCTCTTCGCAGCGGCTGGTTACTAGTATAGTTTTACTGCATAGGCCGAGCTCTTCGGCCAGACTTAGGCCGGTTTCTTTAAACCCTAAAAGTTCATAGTCGAAAAGACAGATGGCGCTTTTCGCCTTTACCGGGTCGACTTTGACCCATTCGCGCAGTTTATCCGGCTCGCTAAAATGGATTATTTTAATACCATGTTCTTTAACCCGCGCGGAGTCGAAACGGCCCTGCCAGACGTGATGAATGGTGGTGTCGTCATCCAGCACCACGACCGGCCGGTCGGGGGCAAGAATAAGCGCCGGCACGAAGCCGGCCGGGGCTGCGGCCCTGGGCAGTTTTATCGTAACCGCAGTTCCCTGGCCGGGCGTTGAAGTGATCACCAGGCTGCCGCCCCAACCCTCGGCCGTGGTGCGGGCGTGGAACAGCCCGAGGCCCGAGCCGCCGGCTTTCCCGTGGGTTTCGCCGCGCTGGCCGAGCTTCTGCAGGATTTCCGGTTGAATACCCTTCCCATCGTCGGACACCGTTAAAACAACTTTTTTTTCCTCGTGAGTCAGGCGCACGTCCACCGCGCCCTTATCGCCCAGGGCTTCGACGGCGTTATTGACCAGGTTGGAGAGCATGCGCCGGAACTCGACCGGCTGCAGCCTGGCGAAGAGGCCGTAGGATTCACGGGTTAATTTAAAATCGATACTAATGCCTGGTCTCGATTCGAACGCCAGGCGCTTTTCTGTGATCACCGGATCGATAAGGCTTGAGAGCAGGTGGACGTCCGGGATTTCGCCGGCGCCATGGCCGGCCGCGGCCCCCGCTTGTTGCCGGTTCCTTTCAAGAAGGTTATTGGCGATATCGCGTATGCGGTTGACCGCATGTCGCACTATAATGCGCTTCTTTTCGGGCAGTTCCGCCGTATTCTTCAATGCCGCGTCTAGAGCCACCAGCGGGGAACGGATATCGTGCGCCACCTGCGCGCTTAACTGGACCATTGCGTCGGATGCCGCTTGTTCACGGACCAGACGAGTATGATCCATATTCTTGCGGCGTAAATCTTCAAGTTCGGCAACTTTTAACGGAGCGTCACCGTTTAAGCCACTATAAAGTGGATTTAGAAGCTCATCTTCTAAGCGTCTGCGTACCTTGGATATTGTCCATATTATTGCTGTCAGCATTACTAATGTAGTGAGCATTAAGAAAAGTAAAGGACCGAAGGCCGCCAGTGGGTACAACACAACCACAAGATCAAATCCCTGGACGCCCACAAGCGGCCGCCTAACAGGCCATCTCCATAAGGTGTGCGCCGGGAGCTGGCAGTAATCAGCGTTGGATAGTGGATAGGAAATACTGGCTGCAGGCCCCGAGCATAATGCCACAAGGGCAACGTCGGTATTCACCAATGCCGACGTGAGGGTCGATTCAATAAGCGGCCTATTCGACTGTTGAACACCAAGGCTTATTGCCTCCCGCATCTGCTCAACGCGGTCTAATTGGTTGATATAGCGGTTATATGTAAGATAGCCGAAATATAATAATTGTACACCAAGAGCCAGACACACAAGCCGGATAAGTGGTAGTTTGGCGTGGCGGTTGACCCAATCGTTAAGGCTGATCATTTAAATATATTCAACCCGAAGTGTGGGACATGGATCTATAATGCTTTACTCCTCATGCAATTCTCTCCAGTCAAAGACACAACAATTTGGCACGTTCAACATCCCTTTTAAAAGTAGGTGTAGGGCGCGCTTACTTCGGCTCAAAAACTGTGATGCTTTGATTGTTCCTATTCACAAAGCTTTCGTTTAGACGGATCCTGCCGGAATTGTAGGCGACTCCTCTGTAATAGAAGCCAAGGTGAACATATGGGACTTCTTCCAGTATCTTTCTGGCGACCCCTTGATAATATGGCGCTAATTTAGCAGGGTCTACAAGTTTACGTCCGTACTCCATTCCATCCGCAACCCCCTTCCGTTCTTGCATAGGCGAAAATATAGCGCCATGCCGACCTAACAGGTGGTAAAGACAGTCAGGATCCCCATCATACACTGATGCCGTCATCGGTAGTATATCCGGTTCAAAAGTCTTATAGCACATCTTAATCCTTTCTTTTTCATCAAGACTTGTTCTCATGTTTGGCGACAGCTTTACTCCATTTTCCAATAAGAAATCAACAAGCCAAGGCCAGCGATCCGATAATTGAAGGGGATGGTGTTGTGTGGCTTCAATAAATCGCGGGATATATTGATCTCCATTACTAATAATGGTTTGTGCTTCGTTGTCTGGCAGCCGTCCCGCTTGAAACTTTAAAAAACTTTGAGGATCTCGTAAAAAGGTGTTTGAGCGAAATGCCTGTGGCAATGTGTTCTCCGGTACATTTAGATGTTTTAATACCAGTGATTGAAATGCTAAACAGTAAAACGGATTTGAAAAAAACCGCCCGTCCATCCCATTAAGAACAATAATGAAATGCTTGCCTTCCTGGCCAGAAACGCACTGAATAGTACCCGAACGCCCGTCGGCACATTCCGGGATTCTGGCATTTTCCGCAAAAAGTAATGCGTCAATCTCCCCTGAGCGTAGTTTCTCCGGAGCTGTGTCTGTAGGCGCAACTATAATCCTGACATTCTTTAGCGCTGGGACTTTCCCCTCATAATACGGATTGAGAATTAGTGTTAAAACTTTATCCTTCTCGGTAATCACATAAGGACCTGTACCGATAACACATTTCCCAGTTATTTTATAAGCAGAGTACCGCACACCGGATAAATGTTCCAGCACGCTACGCACCGGTTTATCAAATTCCAACTCAAGTTCATCAGGTCCGATAACATGTATTCCCTCAATTCCCCCATTTTTTTTTAGTGTGGAAAAACCTTTAAGATTCGCCAAAGCGTCCGCCAAAGAGCTATTGCTTGATTTGGGTTGCATCCGCAAGCCGTCTTCCCAAGATCTTTTAAAATCTTCCGCGCAAAGAAAAGAACCATCAGAAAAACGATGGGATGTATCTATTTTAAAGCGCAACTTGCGGCGGTCTTTACTAAATTCCCATGATTTTGCAGCTAAAGGTTCGAGGATCCCCTTTTTTCCGCGCCTGATAAGAGGCTCAAACTGGTTTATCATTACACCAAACCCAGCAAGCGAATGTTGCAGCGGTGGTGTCAATATCTGCCAGTATTCGGGAATACCTATAGTGTAAATTGTTTTCTGCGCGCACATATGGTTCCTCCAAGTTAGCACGGCAAATATACAACAAGTCAATGCCAGCATCCCTAAAAAGAATGCTTTGCCGGTATTTCTCAAAGTATTTACCTTCAATGATTTGGCAATAAGTGGGCTAGAGCGGCTCAGCCTCTTTTTTCAGTGGGTCTTCCACCACCGCTTTCTGCGGCAGCGTATTGTAATGCCACGTTAGAGGCATTTCCATTGCGTATTTGCGCCACATTCAGGGCTGATTTCGCCGCAAATGACACTGAGACGATAGGCGACATCGCGAGCAGCATTAAACAGCATTTTGTTATCACAATTTTAATAATGTTCTCCCCTTACATCTTAATTATACAACTTTCACAACCAACACCCCGGATCTTTTTTTAAAAAACTGCCATGGGCTGCGAATGAAGCATTCCGATCTCCGCCGCACTTGTCATAAAACCGGCAGGGGCCGCATTGATCAACCTTGCCATCCCTTAGGTCTTTCATTACAGGATGGTGAAGAAAAAGCTCTTCCAAGCCGCCGGTTTTTAGAATATTGCCGAGCCGGATATCAGCCCTGCTACTAACTTTAAGATTCCCCTGATAATCAATAACCAGCCCTTGAAATCCGAATTTGCCATGTGCCCCCAATTCAGGGGAAATTAATGTAAACAAAGGGAGATCGGTGACAGTTGAAATACTGCTTTTTTGCGAGGCGGACAGTATCTTGGAATAAGCGTCTTTAAGTTCTACACCTAACAACGACCGCTCACCGCTGATTTCACAAAAAGACTTTCCTTTTCCCTGCGGCATAAACCTTGTAAAATCCATCGCAGCAGCGTTCATCTTTTCAGCCAGTTCAAAAAATTCTGTAATCCACTGGGCTGTCCTGTTAGAAAGCACTGTCTGAAAAGTGACATTGAGCCCTAGCCCACGCAATGTTTTATACCCTTCTAGTGCCTTGTCAAATCTGCCGGCGCCACGGATAAAGTCATGACGCGCACTGTCGGGACCATCCAGAGATATTTGGACAGCAACTTTATATTTAGCCATCACAGAGGCAATCTCTTCGGAGATAGCCGTCCCATTTGTAAGGACAACAATGCCCGCATCGGGCCACCGGGAATTGATTTCGGTTAGGATATTTGAGAATATCGGACTCAAGGTCGGTTCTCCTCCGCTGATACAGAAGTGCGGTTTTAGACAAAGCTTTTCTGCAAGTTTTCCGTACTGGTCTAATATTCTGCGCCAATCCTGAAAAGACAAATCTTCACCGCTGGAATGCTTTACTTGATAGCAATGGAGACAATTGAGATTACATACATTGGTGATGTCAAGCTGGATACTCAGGAACTTTTGGCTCCCGATAAACCCTAATAGTTTTTTTACAATCCAACTCATTGTTTTCCTATACATCAAATAAGAAAAGGGAAAGCGTGTTTAATTTCGCTTTCCCTGGATACACCGGATTAAGGTCCGGTCGTGGATGCCCGGGGGCCGATCCCCCCGATTACAAGGAAACTACAAATAGAGTTTAACTAACAACGCTTGCATATGGAAGTGCCGTTAGGCCTATACGGTTTTGGGCCCTGGTCAGGAACTCCTTCGCAAGGCCGCGGTTGTTGGCGCGGGCCTTACCGCCGCAGGCGGTAAGGGGGGCG
>JAVHQE010000084.1:0-2707 GCA_036170975.1 Minisyncoccota bacterium
CAAACTTTCCTACAGGGAGCCCTGTGGCAGAGACCACAGGGAATCTAGTTTAAAGTCAGCCCATTTTTTTTGTGGTACATATTTCTCAAGAGAAACGGTATACCCTCGAGGCATCAAGATTGATGTAAGCTCCTCTGCTATTTCTTGAGGAGTCTTATCACCGAAATCCCCTTCTATTTCTACGGAGTGACTCTTGAGCACCGACTTCACTGAAGTTACTTCGGGCAATTCCCCGAGTTCGCTTTCTATCATGAGCACACATGCATTACAGTGCATGCCGTCTACATGAAATATATATTTTTTATTTTGTTGCTGGATCATAATGTTCCACATTACCACCCACGACCAATCTTATATCCAAGCCAAATACCCGTGAATCCACCAACTCCTGAGAGAATCACTGAGGACATTGAGAGTGCGCTATCACCCCACAGGAGTGGCAAGTAAGCACCAAGCATTGTGCCAATCGTCATAAAAATCCAAATAAGAGTTTTCATATACCTACTAGTATACCCTATAAAGTAGTGTACGAGGAACAAAAAAATACCCCAACTCTGCAGTTAGGGTATTTAAGTATGTAGTTCATTACCGTCGCACTTTTTTTCTCCGTGGTACCACAATAAATTCCCAAGCAGGGTCAAGATAGAGCTTGTTAATTAACTTTGCGATAACGTGCACGGTGTAATTTTTAAAAAGAATATGCCATGCTCTGTGTTTAACGACGTCTAGCATTGAAATATTCTCTGGATTTTTCCCGCCACCAAGAGAGGTCGGGCAACGATGATGTTCCGTCATAACTTTTGGAATAGGCATGATTCCTCCGTGTACTTCGTAATGTTAAAAATAATTTAACCCACATTCCATACTACCACACAGGCAGAAAATCTATGACTGCGTTTACTTCCCCCCTTTTTTGGGTGGGTGCCCAAGGAGTGCCCGTGCAAGGCGGATGCTCAGAAATGACACATTTGGCCCTACTCTACTCTTGAGAGGCGTAAGGAGTAAAAGTTTTTTCTCGTTCAAAAGTTCCTCAATTGCTTTTTCTATTTTTAAAAAATGTGCAGGAGAAATTTCTTGCTTCAAATACTGCAAATCAATGCGGGTCTCCTCTTCGACAAGTTTTTCAATATGCGACACAATCGTCTCGGGGGTAACTGCCCGCGCTTTTGCAATCGTGTCCAAACTCTTTTTCTCGGCGAGAAGGAGTGCCGTCTCTTCAACGGTAGAGAGTTTCTTTTCTTTTTTGGGTGGCTGTGAGCGCGCAAGAAATTCTTCTTGTTGTTGTATCAGCTCTTTTTTATCCATGCCGTTTAACTCATCGCGCGCTTCTTCCGAACGTTCTTGAAATTCTGCATCGAGCGAACGCACTTCCTCGTGCACACGGAGCGCGGTGTCGTTCATACCCAGAATTGTCAGCCCTTCAAGGGTCCGAACACGAGAAAGCGCTACGTACCCCATTCCTGGTTCAAACGACTTTGAAAGATCCACCTCTACCGCATCAAGGCTCATACCCTGGCTCTTATGCACGGTAATAGCCCACGCCAAGCGAAGTGGATACTGCAAAATTTCTGCTTTGACCTTTCCATCTTCTTCGATCTTCCATGATGCACGGCTTAGGGTGATGACTTTCCCCGAAGTAGTGCGAATAGTTGGACCATCTTCTTCGTCACAGGACACCACTACCCCGAGGGTGCCGTTCACATACCCCGATTCAAAATTATTCTTCACGCACATTACCCGCGCACCGACCTTGAGGCGAAGTACCTCGGGTGCGAGACATGACTTTTTCAAGGTTGCTACAATAGCTTCGCGTCCACGTGACTCCATGGTATATTCAAAAACCTCTTCACCTTCAATCTTTTCAAGCTCCGTATTGTTCAACGTATCGACATCAGCATTGTGGGTAAAAAGTTTCGTCACCGCCGTGTACTTTGGAGAGCGCACATTATAGCGCGCACGCAAGTGTTCCCGTGCAGTCTCAGAAACTTTGCCCGAACGAATTTCGTTCAATATCGAAATCGCAGCATCGTCTTGTTGACGAAACTGTTCCGACAAATAACATATCGTAAATCCTGCTTCCTTCCATGCATCGCTCGCGTAGACAAATTGCGCCTCAGGCTCACCGAAGCGCGCGACCGGAGGAAGCTGAAAAAAGTCTCCACAAAGTACTACCTGTAACCCGCCAAATGGTTTCTCGTTTTGTTTGACCGTCTTAAGGACACGGTCTACGAGATCAAGTCGAAAATGGTGAAGCATGGACACCTCGTCGATAATGAGTACTTTTGCACGAGAAAATCGCCGAAACAAATATTCCTTTTCGAGCATAGCCTCCATTTCGTATTCTGAAAGGTCTGTCGCGATACCAATCCCCGCCCACGAATGAATGGTGACACCGCCCATATGCGTTGCAGCAATCCCTGTTGATGCGGTAATACCGATATCAACGTCGTGATCACGCAAATACGCAATATAGCGGTTCACGAGGTGCGTTTTTCCGCTTCCTGCAGGGCCGGTCACAAACACGTTGCGTCCAGTCTTTAATAGTTCAAATGCTTCATCTTGGGTCATAAGTAAGGATAGTATACCGCAAAAAGCAGAGAGCGGGAAAACTTTGTTTTTCCGCTCTCTGCTTTTCATTATTAGCGACGTAAGGCGAGCAAAATGAGAAAGTACTCTTTCTCATTTTTGAGCACGACACGTAAGTCAT
>JAVHQE010000085.1:0-12438 GCA_036170975.1 Minisyncoccota bacterium
CCGAGGGAGTATTATGAGAGTCTAACGAGTGTCCTACTTGAGGGGTAGCTAAAGGTCTTACTTATCTGAGGATAGTATAGCATAGCGAGAGTATTATGTCAATACACTGCAAACAATTCTGTCAGTGACATATTGTAAAAATACGCTTAAAAATAAGGTACTTTTTGATATTGTGGATAAGTTGTCAGTAAGGTATTGACAACAAATTATTATTTGCGCTATAATTACGCTATGGAAACATACAAAAATGAACTGGTCAAGGTTGGGTTTAATCAGAACCAAGCTCTCGTCTATGAGCTTTTAATAAAAAATGGCAAGATGCGCGCCAGCAGACTTTCTGGAATTATAGGAAAAACGCTTTCTCGCCCAATGGTCTATGCGCTTCTTGATGAACTTGTTGATGCGGGATTAGTAGAAAAAGAAGAAATCGACGGAGTTGCCCGCTTCTCCCCTACTCATCCTTCAAGCTTACAGGCGTTTATTGAACGAGAGCGAACAAAGGTCGAATCCCGTGCCAACATCATTGCTACGCTCATTCCAAAAATGGTTTCCGAATACAACCTCACGAGCGCAAAACCAGGGGTACGATTTTTTGAGGGTAATCTCGGTATGCGAGCAGTACTCGAAGATTCCCTCACGGCAAAAACAGAAATATATTCTTATGCCGACCTTGAATCAATCCAGAAATATATACCCGAAATCAACGCCGACTATGTAAAGGAGCGTGAGCGTCTTGATATTAAGAAAAAAGGGCTCATTCCCGATAGTCAATTCAACAGAACAACACTTTTAGGATATGCAGAAAAAGTTACCGACGCGAAGCTCATTAATTACGGAGTAGCGCCGTTCCAAACAGTTATGCAAATCTACGATAATAAAATATCCTACCTCACCCTCGGGACTAATCAAAGAATTGGGGTAATTATCGAGGACCCTCACATCTACGCGATGCACAAGTACCTTTTTGAATATCTTTGGGATATTACACCGAAGGTTGAACCGACTCCGCAGGAAGGTTCTGTTCCTGCGACACAAGAGACGGTTGCATAAATCGCTCAAAATCTTCAGCAGAAATTTTTTCAAAAACAGCATAAACGAGTGCGTTTTCTTTCTCCCCCTCCCTCAACGACCGTGTGAGGACGTACCGCGAACCATCTTTTTCAACTTCATTGAGGCGTGCAAAAGGAATCAAGGCCACTTGTGCAATGGGATAAGTGGCAAAAATTGTTCCCTCTTTTTCGACCGTCTGCCCTCGCACCGAAGAAGCTAATATCTCCTCACGAGAAAGATTTTTTGTAGAGAATATCTCTTTCACCAGAGTGTCGTTTCTTACAATATGCATCGCGGTGGCTTCTTCAAACTGAAACGAGCTTGTCCCCACAAAACCATTTTCAACATAAGACGAACCGACAGGTGCTTCACGGTCACAATCTCCCTCGATAACAGCATCTCCTGCTTTCATCTCCAAAGATTGTTTAAGCAATGTCTCCCCAAAACGATATCCGCGATAGGTTGGATCAATATTAAAAGCACCAAAAGAGAAATGCCGAGTCGCAGTCTCTTCAAGGCGGTAGAAACCGCGTATTTTATCCTGGTGTTTAAAAATAAAATACTGAGGAAGTTTTTCTCTTTGTGTATTTCCTTGAAAAGACTGGTCAAAAGAACGGAGAAGAGCATCTCTAAGACGTAGCTTGTTTGAGTAATTTTTTGCATAAATTTCCCTCATCCTATTTATGTCACTTTCCAAGAACTCTTCAGGTGTGCAAGAAACAAACTGCACCCCTTTAATATCCTCTACTGGTATATTCTCCCCGGAAGACTGTAGTGCTCTTAATGTCGTAGTAAAGACCAAGGCGTCTTCTTCAATATTATCAAGCTCAGAAAGGAGACCATCTTTCATTTCCCCGTTCGCATCGAATGTCCCAAGCCAATCAATTTGCTCAACGAAATATTTTTTTACAAAGGCATTTGCTTGGCGAATAATCTCTTGATGAATAGACAAAAGAGTACTCTCTGAAGCATCACCTTTTGTAATATCTTTTACCATGAAGGATGCACTCATTGCTGTCTCAATTATTTTTGTATATTTTTTAAGGACAAGGTCACCAAAATCTTTATAAATGAAGTTAAGAGTTTCGCACCCGTGCATAATCTGTTCAAGAGACAGGGCCTGATCACGCAGAGAAAGAAAGGCAGAAAAACGTGCCGTTTTATCCTCGACCATCTTACCATTCTTAACAAAAACTTTTACCTTTTCGACAGTGTCAACATCTTTGTTCCATACATAGTTGAGGAACTGCAGCTGTGCTGAAATGGGTATTTCCGAATACGAAAAACCAAAGTATTCTTCCATAAACGAGCGCATACGTATCGAAGAAAACACACCATACAAACGAGAGAGAAGAACCCCCTCTTTATATTCTCCTTGTAACGTATTTCTACTGACCAATTCATCAAGAGAGCTTATTTTAACTGTTTTACCTGAGAGACCTTCTTGAACCTTAACAAATAAATCAGAAAGGGCGAGATTAAAAGTACCCCTACATTCCTCCTTAAAAGGACAGAGTGAAACATCAGGACCCTCAGAAGAGGACAAACACTCTTGAAATTCTTGGATAGCGCTATCCCCAAGCAAAGTTCTTACTCCTTCTTCCATATCTAAAAAAATATCCTCAGAACCTCTCTGTAAATGCTCTAATCTCCTAAGGAGATATACCGCTTGACGAACGTCAGTAAATGAAAATAGTGGCGTCTCATTGATACTCTTCTCGGCATCTTTTAAAAAGAAAAATTCTTTATTATTGCCTTCACTATAGAGAACTCCAATATCTCTACTTACTTTACTTATAAACATTTCGTTAAGTTTCTCATCAACAACAGGGATATCGAACTCATGCTCATATTCAGCAAATACGTCAAGCTGGGACCTTGTCACGATAGCATCTTCAAGTTGTTGGTCCTTAAAATTTCGAACAATATCCATCTTTCTCATTTCGTGAGAACCGAACCAACCGATATCATTATAGATCCATCCATCTGTTATTTTTTTTATTTCTTCATCGCTTAAATCTTCTATTTTTTCAACAACTCGTGGGATAGTAACGAAGGAGCCTTCGAAATATGTCTCTTCTCCTTCTACAAAACGTGATGTCTCCCAATTTGAAGCAATCATTTCCTTTTGTCGTCCTAAGGAATAATCAAGCTTGTGTTTATCATTTGAAAAATCCCCCACAAGTGCGTGTAAGAAAAAATTTCTTTCGCGTTCCACGATATAAGCAAGGGACTTTTCTGAGACTGCTGTACACTCTGTCCAATCATCACTTTCCCCTGTAATTTTATTAATAAATAAGTTTATTAAATTAAACTTCTGTTCAAATGTCACATCGGGATGGGCCCAAAAGTGTTGCACGCCTAAAAAGACAGCATCTTCTACTTCTCCGTCATTGTATATGGTACCCATGTCATAATCATGAAACTTCTTTTCTACCCAAGGAATAATTCTTGAAGGATCACCTGGAACATCCTCGATCTTATTTCTAGTGACACTGGTATTTTCAACAACGACAAGTTCCATCTCTTTAGGAGTATTTAACATCAAAGACTTTTCACTTCCCCAAGCATTAGGTTCATCCATCTTCATCTCCATAGTATGTCAGAAAAAAACAAAAAAACCAGTAATCCCTAAAAAATTCGCCCTGCACCTCCCGCCACACGACAAAATGGACATTATCCCCTTTTCAAGGTAGTATGAAAATGTTCTTACTTTAAATTTAAATTGACACTTATTACTAGCATAACCACCCGAAAGATTAGAGAAAATCCCTGATTTTCGAGGTTTAACGGGTTTACTACAATATGGACATTAACATTGCACTCACGCTTGGTGGCGTGATGGCAATTCTGGTCGGTGCAACACTTGGCTACCTTTTGCGCTGGTTTATCAGCGTTTCAAAAAAGGGCTCTATCGAACTTGAGGTAAAGCAAGTACTCCTTTCTGCAAAAGAGGAGGCACAGAAAATCCTCGAGGAAGCTGACCGGAAAGCCGAAATCTACGAACGAGAATTCCACAAAAAAGAGCACGAGCACGAGGAACGGTTCAAAAAAACAGAGGAGCGACTCATAAAAAGAGAGGAATTCCTCGATAAACGACAAAGTGATATTGATAACGAAGTTGCAGGGATAAAAGAAAAAAGCGAAGAAATAGAAACAATTCGCGAAAAAATAACCAAGAAGAATGAATTTGCCGAGCAGGAACTTGAGCGAATCGCACACCTTGAAAGCACTGCGGCAAAAGAAGAACTTCTTGAACGAGTAGAGAAACGTTCCGAGGAAGACATCCTGGCGCGTATGAAAAAAATTGAACAAAACGGTGAGGAACGTTTGCTTGCAAAAGCACGCGATATTCTTGCTACCTCAATTCAACGCCTCGCGACATCGACAGCTTCAGAAATTATGGCAACATCAGTCCCTATTCCCTCAGATGAAATCAAAGGAAAGATTATCGGAAAGGAAGGCCGTAACATTCGTGCATTTGAGCGTGCTGCAGGAGTTGAAGTAGTGATTGATGATACCCCTGGTTCAATCCTCATCTCTTCGTTTGATCCTCTCCGTCGTCAGATTGCACGCGTTGCACTCGAAAACCTGATTGCTGATGGGCGTATCCAACCAGCGAAGATCGAGGAGGCAGTCGCAAAGGCACAAGACGAGATTACCAAAATCACAAAAGAAAAAGGGGAGCAGGCTGCATACGAATGTGGCGTGTTTAATCTTGATCCCCATGTCGTCGCTATTCTTGGACGCCTTCATTTTCGCACGAGCTATGGACAAAACGTGCTCCAACACTCTATCGAAATGGCACATATTTCTGGGATGATTGCAGAAGAAATAGGGGGAAATGTTGCTGTTGCAAAAGCGGGAGCACTTCTCCACGACCTTGGAAAGGCGGTAGATCACGAAGTCCAAGGAACGCACGTAGAAATAGGTCGGCGTATTCTTCAAAAATTTGATACTGACCCACGAATCATTCAGGCAATGCAGTCCCATCACGAAGAATACCCTTACGAGACACTCGAATCTATCATTGTACAGACTGCTGACTCTATTTCAGGAGGACGCCCAGGGGCGCGCCGTGACTCAGCCGAGAACTACCTCAAACGTCTCGAAGACCTTGAAAGCATCGCAAAATCGTTCCCGGCTGTCGAAAAAACCTATGCAATACAAGCTGGTAGAGAATTGCGTATTTTTGTGAAGTCTGAGGAAATTACCGATCTTGAAAGCAAAAATCTTGCACGAGAGATTGCCCTGCGTATCGAAAAAGAGCTTAAATATCCAGGAGAAATAAAAGTGGCGGTCATTCGCGAATCACGGGCTATTGAGTACGCAAGGTAGTCATATTTCCAAAAATATCACAGATTACACACGCGACCCTTGTGCCTATTGCGTTAAAATGGAGAGAAGAGTATACTATTAGACAAGGAGGTATTGCTCGCGTCGAGGGGGCAACTCCGTTCTTACTCATATCACTACACAAAGTAGTACACGATATAGCGAGAAGTGTCGCGAGCAAAAAAGTTTTATATTAAAAGTTAATCAAAATAACATTATGAACAAAGCAGCTATCGTTGAGGTTATCCACGAGAAGATGGGTGGAACAAAAGTATCAGCAGAACAAACACTTGATACAATCCTCGAAGTAATGGTTTCAACACTCAAGAAGGGTGAGGAAGTTTCAATCGCAGGTCTTGGTATTTTTTCAGTAAAACCACGTGCAGCACGCACCGCGCGCAACCCAAAGACAGGAGAGGCAATTCAGGTTCCTGCAACCAAGGTTCCAAAGTTCCGCGCAGCAAAGGCGCTCAAGGACGCAGTTAAATAACTAAAAGAGGTAGTTATGATAGAAGAAAACACGCTTCAACTGGAGCGTGTTTTCTTCTATGTGGTACGGGACGGGCTATCGGTCACGAGTTACTAAGTGACTTCGCCGAGTACGGCTTATTCACTAAATACTCTCGACCCCAGCTCGCCTCCTCGCAATGCTCGGAATTGCTCCGCCTTTCGATTCTTATTTTTGTTCTCCAAAAATCATGTCGTAAGATTTCATATAACAGAGTTGTATGAAATTTAGGACTCCACGTAAGTCACACAGGTGCCTTACTCTTCCCACACAAAATAAAAATCTCAGATTTTTGCCTGGGATTTTTATTTGGTGCGGGATGGGAGAATCGAACTCCCGATTTCAGTTTGGAAAACTGAAGTTATACCATTTAACTAATCCCGCAAGAAAATCTCATGCAGAGAATACCAAAAAAACATACTTTTAGCAACCATAAGTAAAACCACACATCTTTAATGAATACTACTCTTTAATACCCAACACGGTGCGTACTTTGGTTACAATTTCGTCAAGCGTAAAGTTTGCCTTTACCATAAAATCAATAGCTCCTAGTTTGAGTGCTTTATCAGTATCTTCTTTTTGACCAAGATTGCTGAGAATGATTACGGGGATATCGGCATTCTTTGGGTCTGCTTTTATTCTCGTCAAAATTTCAAATCCATCCATTTCAGGAAGAATGAGGTCAAGAAGAATAATACTTGGTTTCCTTTTTTCCAAAATAGCGAATGCAGCCGTGCCCTCAATAGCATTTTGAACATCAAAGCCGGCGCTCGCGAGTTTGCGCACAAGAAGCTCACGTAGGAATTTATCATCCTCTACTACAAGAACAAAGACTTCTTTCTGGGGATTATCTTCTTTTTCTGGAGAAAGGGCTTCCACGTTCGCAATAGCCCCCGCACCCGTGATATTCTGGGTACGTACACCCCATTCACCTTGCGGAGCCGTGCCGTCATCCTCCATCACCTTCCTTACTTTTTCAAGTACCTCATTAGGATCAAACACTGCTTTAATAAGGAACTCACGTGCCCCAAGTTCTCGAGCCCTCTCTATCTCAACAGGCTGACCAGAATTCGAAATAATAACGACCGGAATACCCTGGAAAAGTGGGTCCTTGTGAAGTTCCTCAAGGACTTCGATCCCGTTCATGTGAGGCATGAGAATATCAAGAAGGACCGCATCAGGCTTATTCGCATGGATTTTTTCCATCGCAACAAGACCGTCTTGTGCCTTTTCTACGAGATAGCCATTTTTCTCGAGTTTTTCCCCGAGGACATCCCGCAGAACGTTGTCGTCTTCAACAATGAGAATTCTTTTTTGGTCAGTCATATTAGTTCTTTTAATTATATTACAAACTTACTATTTAATCTAGAAATTGCCCTGTACTTCTTGCATATTTTCCCTTGGGTTCTCTTCATTACCTCCCACACTCGCTACTTTCTCTTCGGGAAGCTCAGTAGCGATAGGTATCAACACCGTAAAAGTTGTCCCCTCTCCCTCCTTCGAGTCAACCCAAATTTGCCCTCCATGACGAATGATAATATTCTTCACAATAAAGAGACCAAGCCCTGAACCATCTGTTTGCAAGTGAATCACATTTGCAGCCCGGAAAAACTTTGAAAATAATTTCGACAAATCTGCAGATGGAATACCTACTCCAGTGTCACTCACTTTTAGTTCAACAGATCCACCACGATGACCTACCACAAGCGTAACCTTTCCTCCTGGAAGCGTATATTTAATTGCATTATCAACCAAATTCTGCAAAGCAATCAATAGTTTTTCTGGATCAAAGAAAAATTCAGGAAGATCCCCCACGTGATTTTCAAACCGCACATCAATATTATGCTCACGAGAAGGGAGCTCTATATTTTCTCGAAGGGTTTCGATAAGTTTCATGAAATCGTTCTTTTCAAACTTATACCCGAATTTATCATTTTCAATACGCGAAACATTCAAGAGGTCATTCACAAGCTGAATCATCTTTTCGTTCGTCTCATATCCACGCTTCAACATCCCCTTCTGGTCATCATTAATTGCCCCCAAGTCCCCATCAAGGAGTAGCTTAAGTACCCATTTTACCCCCGAGAGCGGTGTGCGTAACTGGTGCGCAGCAACAGAGATAAAATCTGATTTAAGGCGATCTAGCTCCCGAAGGTTAGTAACCATAGAATTAAAAACCTCGCCAAATTGCCCAATTTCATCTTGAGAGGTATTTTCTACTTTTTGTGTGAGGTCGCCATCAGCAACTTTGCGCGCAATGACTGAGTAGTGTCGAATAGGTCCCACCACCTCTCTTTCAAGAATGACCGCAAGAACAGCGACAAGTACGGCAGTTACGAGAGCTCCTACGCCAAGCATTCGTATTTTGAGCTCATTTACTGCAGAGAGATAGGCATTTTTAAGAATATGCACCTCGAGAAGTCCTATGTTCGATACCACTCCCGTTTTTTCGTCTCGAGCCGAGATTGGCATGACCCTCATAATAACTTGCTGCCCTCGATGAATTCTTTCAACTTCCCCAATAGACACTTTCCCTGCGAGAACATCTTCACGCAACTGTTTGTATTCAATAGGGTCGTCAGTAAACTCCGTTACCTCCTTCCCCGTATTCGCAATAATATCCATCTTGCTATCAAACACCACAAAATCATTAAAAAAGTTGAAGTTCTCAACACTACTGGTTATTTGTTGGAGAGCTCCGACATCTTCAGTGTATGTTAAAATAATAGCCCGTGCATTTTGCTCAACTCCTGCGGCAATAACCTGGAGAAGTTTTTCCGCATCAGAAACGTCAGTGACACTTTTTGTACGCGTGACAACTTCAACTTCAATAACATTAATTACTTTTGACTTTGGGTCGTTTGCATCAAGGAAAATTGGAATGAAACGCTCCATTTCATAAAAAGTACCTTCATCTGTTTTAATTTCAACAAAGGTGCGCTCTTGCTTTGTGCGACTAATAAGAAGAGCGGTCTTGGCATCTTTTACTTTTTGACCAACGAGCGTACTATCCGTTGCTGCAATGTATTTACCATCTAGCCCATTAACATTAATGTACTTCACTCCCTGAGCCTTGCTCATTTGATCAATGGCGCTTTGTAAATAAACTTCTTGGTTATGGATCTGCTTGAACATGCGCTCAATCTCTGTTCGTAAAATTCCTGTTACGGTATCTGCGTCATGAATAACCTGAGTCTTAAGGTTATTTCCTTCAATATTAACAATAATCCAAAAAGCTATGGTAAGCACCGCCACGACAACAGAAACAAGCACGAGATTAATTTTTCTACCAAGCTTCATTTCATTTCATTATAGCAGGCGTAGAAATATAAATCGAGGGAAATTTAATTTTGTTGGAGAATAAATTTTCTTGCCATTAATAAATGAACGTAGCAAGCTTTGAATTACCCGCGCAAAGTGAAAAACACCGAGACGTTCACTTGGACGTCGGGTTTCCAAGTAATTGGGTCCGCGCTTATACTTGTGATCAGGAATAATTTTCTCGTCGTCACTCAATGAGCACATTGACCTACTGGGTCGAAAAATTTTCACGAAGTCTCCCGACACGATTTTTTAATCGCCTGGCTCGTGGTTTTGTCTGCTGACAAAACATCACTCCGCCTCGCACTTGTGGCCACAAGTCAGTAAGTATTTTGTTTCTGAATCAGCAGGTTCTAACCTAGCAAGGTTACATCTTGGATGCAGACTCTTGGACGCTATTCTCACAAAATACAAAGTGCTCGCGACCCCGGCTCGCCCACCTCGCAAAAACTTCGGTATGGCTCCGCCTCGCACAAAGCGAAAAACGCCATTCGGCGTTTTTTGAATTCCGCTTTGTGCGCCCGCGAGGAATTGAACCTCGATCTCAGCCTTCGGAGGGCTGTGTTCTATCCGTTGTACTACGGGCGCATTTTTCCCTAGTTTATTTCAATATCAATATGGCGCACTGAAGGAATCTCCTTTTTAATACGCGCTTCAAGTTCATCAATGCGCGTCCCAATAACGCGGGGCACGCGATCAGAAAACTCGACACAAAACCTTACAAACTCTTGGTAATCCTCTTTCACGGTTTCATAATCATCTTTTAACATATCCCCGTTTGAAAGTTCATAAAAAAGGATCGATCCATTGACCTCAACTTCGCACTTCGCACGATACTTACCAAATTCTACCACTGATGATTTAAAATCATGCACACGTTCAACCATGGGATCGCTTTCAAGTATCTCAATAATCCGACTACGCACCTCCTCGGGAATGGACTTCTCTACCAAAAAACGCTTATTTTTCAATATCAAAACGACAGCAACCCATGCCAAGAGAGTACCAATAACAATAGATCCGATTGCATCCCAGAACAAATCCCCTGTTATATAAGAGAGAAAGATTCCTAGAGCTGCAACAAACACACCAAACACCGCAACTCCATCTTCATACACCACCGCAAGTACCGTAGGGTCGCCATCACGCAACATCTCACGGATGGTTGCACGATCCTTTCTTTCTCTCCATATCTCGTGGAAGGCAAGAGAAAATGTTACGAGTTCTACCACAAAAGAACCAAGAAGAATTATCAAAATGATTGGATCAAAAATAACTTCATGGGGATGCATCAATGCCGAAATCCCATGATACACCGTTATTCCGGCACCAATAAAGAATACGCCACATGCGGAAATAAGCGCCCAAAAAAACCTCTCCATCCCATACCCGTAGGAAGAATTCTCATCAGGTGCTCTTTTACTTTTAATAATTCCGACCATCAAGAGTGCCTGATTTGAGGTATCGGCAAAGCTGTGGATGGTCTCAGAAAAGAGCGAGCTTGATCCTGAAACAACAAAACCAAATGCCTTAAAAAGCATAATAATGAAATTCCCCATAAAGGCAGCGGCAACAGAAATAAACCCCGGAGCCATCCAATGAAACCATGAGTCTTTTTTGTTTTTCCCAATGTTGCTCATGAAACCTTTTTTAGAAGAAGGGTCTTCCCTCTTGTTAAAATATTTGTCTTTGTTGAGATACCGACCAAAGACATGAATCTACTGATTCAAAATCGAACTCGACTTATCTAAATCTCTTATTGAGATTTCCACGAAAGCATCTTTATGCTTTCGGTTAAAGAGTCTGTCGGAGTGCCGAGAATCAAACTCGGCATACTTAAAATCTTTGTCGGGGTGCCGAGAATCGAACTCGGCCTATCTGCTCCCAAAGCAGACGTACTACCGATATACTACACCCCGACAAAGATTTTAAACCCAAAGCAAACGTATTCCCGATTTTCCCAAGAGCGAAAGCGATTGGTTAAAAATCGCAATGCCTTAGATTTATCGTGGCCTACCGATATACTACACCCCGAATGAAGCTTCTCTTAAGAGAAACAACTAACAAATACTACCATAAAGAACTATTTTTGAGAAATTTTTAGAGAATTATATTCTCCAAAAATTTTACCCTTGCTCTCATTGTCTCCATGTCTATTTTAACCACGATCGCATGAAACTGCCATTCAATCTCTTTATCGTGAAAATTCTCGAGTAAATACACCTGAATCGTCCGGGCAAGCCTTTTTAGTTTCCAAGGGTGAAGATTATCTTCTGCTCGATAGTCATCTGTTTCATGAGAAACACTCATTGTGTTCGGTAAAAAACTAGTAAAGTTTTCATGTGAAACAGTTTTTACCTCAAAAAAATGTATAGTTTCTCCTTTTTTTGCAATAATATCGATTTCTCCGTATTTTTTAAGATAATTGCACGCAATCACTGTAAAACCCTTACTCTCCAAGAACTTTGCGGCTATATCCTCCCCAAGTCGGCCAATCTTTTGTTTTCCTGTCGGTTCTCCCATATATTTCAAGAGTATATCACAAGAACGCCCGTATAACGCCCATATATTAAGAATGCACAACCCTATTCTCTTTAAAGTTAAGACGATTAAGAAGTCGTGGCATAGTACTGTCCCCAGAAGAACATTTTTTAATACGGATATCCGCTAGATGGTCAGAAAGTCTTTACTTTATAGCTTTACCTATAAATAACATCATATTTGCGACCACAAACGAACAAACGAAGAGTTATCCCATATTTCTTTTTTTTGTTTTTTGTTTCATGAATAACATCGTATAGGTGTTACTAAGTAACATTTTTGCCTATTTTATCCTAAAAACCACTATGAAATATGGGCTTTAGTAAAAAGACTATATGTATCAAGGGTTTCCGAGATTGTCTTTTAAAGGAATGGAGTTAAACAATAGTGACCCAATAATGCTTTTATGTCCTTTATCAACACTATACACATAGTTATCCACAGTTTTTGACTTTTTTCCCTATATTTTTTGGTTTCTTGTTGTTGACACGATATGTCAAAATAATACTTTCAACAAGCTGTGTCCTTTATAATAAGTTCCGTCTTCAAATGCAGGTAGGACTCTCGGTAACGAGTAAGATGTGCGTTGAGCGCTACGTGTACAAAGTTTGCTTGTCCACAAATCACTAAGTAACCCCTCACCCCTATGAGCCTGTCTTTGCGAACGAAGTGAAGCAATCCAG
>JAVHQE010000086.1:0-2679 GCA_036170975.1 Minisyncoccota bacterium
GTACTTTTTTAATAAGCACTTCTTCTAAAAGAAGTCTGCATGATTCGGTAATACCGCAACCTCGAAACCATAGTCGTTACGGAGAGTTTCTGCAACAGCAAGAGGATACTGATTGTCACTTGGAGCAATTTCTGCAGTAACAGAAATATGAACGACTTCCCCTTCAAGTTTCTTATCTCTAGTTTTGTGAACAATAAGTACTTTTTTTGAAGTAATGTCACCTACGGCTGTTTGTAATTCTTCTATCATCGCACGCTGAGTCAATGCATCAATTTTGATGACCCCGCACGGTGAAATACGGAGGTTTGCGATGTGTTTGTTCCCTATGTATGCGACAGTATTAACCTCAAGAATAGTCGTCTTCTGAGTACCCGAAACACCACAGCTATATCCAGAATTAAAATCAGTCGAATCTGTTCCTGTTTTCATTATAAACACTAGTTCTATTGCAAAAAAAGTAATTATCGCTCCTAAAATTATTAGGATAGCGATTCGATATTTCATAAATCGAAGAGCGACGTGCATATTGATACCCTATTATACCCCCCTATCTCTCTAAGTCCAAGACCTCGTCAATGCGAATTTGTTTTACAAACTCAGGAACATGAGAAACAAGAATCATTGCGCCTTCATATTGATCAAGTGCTTTTGCGATCACGGGAAGATGACGAAAGTTGATATGGTTCGTAGGCTCATCAAGAATGAGGAGTCCTGGACGCTCAAGAACTAATTGCGAAAAGGCCACTAGCCCCTTCTGTCCCTCAGAAAGACTGCCAATTTTTGTATGAATAACATCTGAAGTAATCAGGAAGCTTGCAGCAGTAGCACGCATGCGCTCTTCGTCGAGTTTCCCGTCTACTGATTGTGCTGCGCGTGCAAGAGACTGATAGACCGTATCATTAAAATCAAGAGTAGAAAAATCCTGACGATAGTATCCAATACGAACCCCGTCGGCAACCTTCGTGCCTTTTGCTTTTCCGGTAGCAAGTGCTTCAAGCAGTGTTGATTTGCCAATCCCATTTGGCCCAGCGAGAAGTAGGTGGAATTTTTTCTTGAGAGAAAGTTTTACTGTTTTCTCAACAGGTTTATGATTTTTTAATACCGAAAAAGAAGAAATGCTTAACAGTTCACCGGTAAGTTCCGGCTGTGAAGGAATGGTGAAGGGTCGAATTGTTTTGTCCTCTTTACGCACATCTACTTTTGCCTCTTCCATCTCCTCTGCCTTCTCCCTCATGCGCTTTGCTACCATACGCATCTGTCCCCCCTTCATCGCAAAGAAATTTGCTTTGTCTTTGTTCGCTTGAATCTCTTTTGCAAGTTGCGCATTTTTCATGTTCTCCTTTTCAATCTGTGCGGTAATTTGTTTTACTACATCAAAATAATTTCCCACATACTGTTCGATTTTTCTGGTATGAATGTTCAAGTAGAGAACGCCTGCGGTAAATGAATTCAAAAAATCTGCATCGTGAGAAATTACCACACAGGTCTTTTCATATTTCTTCAAAAAATCAGTGAGGTGGGCGATCCCCGCCTTATCAAGATTGTTGGTTGGCTCGTCAAGAAGAAGCACATCAGGGTCTTGGATAAGTGCTGAAGCAAGGAGGAGGCGCGCCTGTTGTCCACCTGAAAATGTCTTTATTGCGCGGTCATGAAGTTTTTCATGACCTTTCAAATTCACCACCTCAAGCACCGCATTAATTTTTGGATCAATATCGTATACTTTTTTTGGAAAACATTTTTCAAAAAATTCACGCACCGTGAGTTCGAGTTGGTCGCGAGGGATTACTTGTTTTGAAATTGCTACCGAGACACCACGTCCAATATGGATATCACCATCAGTAGGGTGGAGCGTTCCTGTAATCATACCAAAGATGGTTGACTTCCCTGCTCCATTTTGCCCCATGAGCGTGAGCTTCGCATTACGACGTACAGGAAAACTCACCTCTTCCAAGATAGGCTTGTTGTGTCCGTACTCAAACGAAACATTTTCAAATCGTACAATAATTTCTCCTTGTGCCATATAAATAGTTGTTAGTCCTTAGTTATTGGTTATTGGTTTTTAGCGAATACAAAAAAGTGCCCCCTTAAAAACTATTGACTAAAGACTGACTTACTCGTACCTTACCGCATTTTACCCAAAAAACAAAGCGGGGCTGTAAGGCTCCGCTTTAAAAACTACTTCTTCGAATTTTTCGAAACTGGCGGAATGGTTGCATTAAGAAGCAAATAAAAACCTTCCCGTTCAACGAGATGAGTGGGGTTGTGACTCAAAACCCTATAAATACCGCTGTCAGGAGATTGTTCTCTTTCTATTTTTCCGCAAAAAGTACAGATTCTCCGTGCAGAGACTTCAAGACCAAATCCTACTTCTGGTAGTATAAGGCAATTCAACAACCTCTGCATGAGGGCATTCTGCTTGAAGCAGAGCGATATCTGCATTACGCTTCTTGATATCCTCTTCAACCCCTACCCACCTCTTTGTGATTTTGTGTTTCGAGGCATCTAACTTTTGCTTGTTTATAGCGTCACCCTCCGTATTTTATAGATACTTCCCGAAGTTTAAACTACCACAAGGTCGTGATTTTGTCCACAATATTTATCGTGCGGTACTCGTTGCAAAATTAGGGCGCACCTGAATTGACTGCGCAACAATACTGCCGTCAGAATTTGGTGTACCGC
>JAVHQE010000087.1:0-2679 GCA_036170975.1 Minisyncoccota bacterium
TCGACCCCCGCTCCTACAAAGATAAGTTTGCTAGGTCGAAAAGCGATGCCACGCAGTATGCAACGCAATATGCAGAGACCTCGCCGATATGCCAAGCCAAATAGTGCAGATAGGGGTAGTGCAGCATCAAGCCGGTATTGTTTGCCCTTGAACTTTTGCGCGATGAACTGTAGTAATTGTCGAATCAATTGGCCCATGCTAGCTCCTCACCCAACTGCGTAAACGTAGAGCAAACTCGTAAATGTGCAAGAATAGACGCTCGGCCAGTGTCTCAGAAAAAACAATCTGCCAAGCAGCACGGCGAGTTTGTGCGATCTGTTGCTTGCGCTCGATGCTGGTGGCCTCATCACTCTCGGCGAGCGAGTGGTTTAGTGTCGCACTGAGTACATAGACATATGAAAAGTGCTTCTCATAGTGCTTCATAAAATAGGTGTCAGTGCCATAAAACATCAATCTTTCATCATAGGGGATCTTCTTGAAGACGCTTCCTTTAGCGGACATGCCGCTATTAATTGCAAGTAGGTTCTTGCTTGGAGTGAGTCCAGGGTTGATATCCTTGAGAAGCTTGCCTTTGCAAAAAAAACGTGCCCCAGGGGAGACCAGTAATCCGCCGCACTTAACCCTCGGTAGTATCAGTTGCTGCCCTGAAGATTGAGCTTCGCGTAACTCGATAAAGTATTCATTTGGTAGAAATGAGTCCTGATCTAACAAAGTCAAATACTCATCATCATTTAGTTCGCGAGCAATGGTGTTGTATATCTTGGATAGAGGTGTGTTTTCAGGGGTGGAAATATAGCTGACCCGGATTGGGCACGAAGCGCGCAACCCATCTAAGTCGTCGGCCTGTGATTGGGGAGAGTTATCCCAAATAATCATTTCGCATTTGTCACAATGATCCGTTACGTTGACTGAGTAGAAATCAATAATGGATTGAATCGTTGGTGATGAATTTGGTGCAGTCTTATACAGCACCACAAGTAATTTGGACGTGTTCAAGAAGTTACCTCGCAAATGAAATCTTCTTATGGTGCAAGTGATTTATCGTAAGGGCAGATGCGAATACAAAATACCATCTACCGGGCGTGACGAGTGCGTACTGGAATTGCGAGATATATAGCAAGCTTACCGAAAATAGAATTAACGCAAGTAGTAGGTCATGTTCATGTGCTATTGACACGTTTGAATACTGTGCTAGTAGCATTTTTGCAAGTTTGTAATACAAAGTAAGAATCACTGCTCCACCCAAGATTCCATATGAGATTAGCCATACGCCATTAGCTGAATCGAAAGTAAAATCCTTGCCAATTCCAACAGAACCCAAGCCATAGCCTGAAGGTGATTCCAGTAATGATGTAACGATATCGAGTAGCTGTCTTAAACGATCTAAAGAGGATAGATCCAAACTATCCTGCTTTAGCACCAGTGTGAGATAAGTACCAACAATTGCGACTAGCGGTACGAAAATAAAGATCACAAGTGAACTTGGTGACTTTCGAACTTTGATTAAAAAATAGGCTGTTAAACCTATCAATAGGGCTACGAAGAATGTTCTGACACCCGTTAAGTATCCAGTCGCGATACAAAAAGCCAAGGGAATGGCAAAGCTCCAATTCTTTTTCAAAGTTCTTATGGCCAGATAATATGTTACAAAAAGGATAAGATAGACATTTTCCAATGGACTTGTAAACAACCCAACACCGCGAATCACGCCATCACTTGAGAATGACCACTCATGTAATTCTTGACCCATTGCGATAAGTGGTTGATAAAACCATAACATTTTGTAGTCTGTAATAAAGAAGTATTGGTACGCTGTATATATCCCATTTATCAGTGCGATAATAAAAATCGGTCTGATAAGACCTAGCTGAAGATTCTTAACCGTGACTCTTGAAATCAAAATCAAGATAAATAATGCAAGAGGCCCAGCTGTTTCATAGCCAGCTTTTAAAACGTTAATGCTTCCGTATCCAGCAAAAATTCCCTTGGCTATACCGTAGGTCATTACCACAACAAGCAACAGGACAAATGACGCTTCGCTTTTATCCAGTTTAAGTTTTAAAATAAATACAGATAGAAAAAATAAAAAAACACTCACGATAAACAGTGCGTAAACTCCGCCGACCAACGGTATAGCGGAAAATCTCAATGCAAAATATGGCAATACAAAGAACATTGAGGCAATGAGTGCTACTTGCCAATTACGCATTACAGTCATGATTTGTTAGTAACCAAACTTGCTCAAACGTAACGCAACTCGCTCACTAAACTCTTTGAGTTCTGGATCGACTTGGAATCTATTGCCTTTGCTCTGATCGAGAAATTTATTCAAAAATTCGGCATCTATGTTGGATGTTTTTAAGTCACAAAAGGCAAATATTGCCGCAACATGTTGTTTAGGTTCTGCAAGCAAATCCTCATACTTCACTTCCAAATAACGCGATGGTGCTTTATGTCTATATTGGCAGGCTGCCTCCACGTACCTTTCCCATAGTGAAAATCCACCCTCCAAAGAGAGACAGCGCGGTGCATCGACGAGCGTGCCTCGTTTCCCCAATATGGAATAAACGAATTTGCGCTTGCCGTATAACTGAGAATTGGCCTTGAGATACTTCTTTGTTCGAACCCTTAAACTGTTAGCAACATCGACGCCGTGTCTAAGGATATGAATGATTTTTG
>JAVHQE010000088.1:0-2677 GCA_036170975.1 Minisyncoccota bacterium
ATCGCCGCTCTGGCAGGCTGAAAACGTCAATTACCGGAGAGAATTTACAGCAAATTTTGGACTTGACCAACGTGACTGGCAGGCTAACCATTATCGGGTTGAAAATGGACAGGCCGTGCCTATTCGAACAGATGGGCAACGTGATTGGAGCGCCAATGTTTATCGTGCAGAGGGTGATCGTGTTGTCCCGGTGAGACCCGATGGACAGCGAGACTGGAAAGCGCCAGACCAACAACATTGATCGTTATACATTTGGAAAAGTTGCCGGACACAACTGAGGATTGCATTGATGGGATTTGGCATTGGATATTTGGGGGTTTTTCTGCTTGCAGTGGGTCTGGCTTCTGCTTTGTGGAGAAGAAAGAGAATTTTTGATCGCACTAATCATTGTGGACTCCAGCGGTTTCCAAGTTACTGGGCCAAAATTGGAATTAAAGCCAAGGATGGCATGCTGGGTTTTGCATCCTTTATTCTTTTGTCGGCCGGGGTTTTGATATTGGCTAATAGATTTGAGGATTCATGGGGCTGGATCATACTAATGCCAGTATATTTATACATGCTTTTTATCGTGATTGGCTCATGAGTTATTTCCAATAAAGCCATCGCTACTGGAAAATATACCATTGTGATGGAGTTGTGAATTCCTGTTCCAATCAGATAACTGGCGAAACTGTGTAATATTGAGCGACATAGTACGATGCAAAGAAATTTCTTCAATCAATCGAAAAAGCACTGACCCCTTGTACCAAGTCGTAACTTTAAAAAGAAAGTAAAAAATGACCATCAAAAGAATCATACTCATCCTATCCTTACTCATTGCAGCATTGGTTGCATCGAGCTTTTACGTTTTTAATACATACAAGCAGTCTACTGCAAACATTGCTTCTGCTAAGGAAATGGTAGAGCGAACAGAAAAGCAAATGATTGGTTACACAAAATATAAAGAATATCTTGTGCAAGGAAAGGCATCTCTTCAGCAACAGATAAAACTGCTAACAGCGAAAGTCGTCCGTAAAGACACGTGGATAGAGCATGTTGAAAGAGGATGGGGGCCGCTTAAAACAACTGCTGCCGTATCAATCAAATATACAAGTGAGTATTCTTTTGGCTATGATTTGAGTCCTAATAATTACGATGTAAGAGAGAATAAAGAGAAGACTGGTATTGAAATTGTGCTTAATCGTCCAATACTAGTCAGTTCTCCGGCAGTATTATCAAATGAATACGAGGTTCTAAATGGTGGAGTCTTCATCAGTAGCAAGGAAGAGGTTTTAAAGCTTTATGAGCGACTTCCCGCAATTACATTGTCCCAAGGTACAGCTCTGGCTGCTTCACCTGAAGTCGTTGCATTGTGCGAGAAATCCCTTATTGCTTTTTTTAGGGATTTCTTGTCGAAGCAGCCAGGTGTGCTAACTGTGCCCAATATTCAAATTGTTTATAAATAGAAAGACAGGGATGTGACATTATCCTTGATGGCATCGTCGATGGGGTTTGCTGCCAACTCTCATTATTCAACAATCAGGACGGAAATTTTTATGTCTTATCTGTTCGGCAAGAAAGAGTTGTTTATAAATGGATTTGAAGGGAGGGAGCCTTGGTTGAAAGTGTTTGGAATTTAATCCAGCCTATCTTGGGAAAATGTTTTGCATCAATATGTTATGAGCTAGGCTAGATATGAACGACAATGATCTGAAAGCACTGCAAGCAGCCGTACTGCTTCTCGAAAATCCCAGTGTCGGGGCTAAGATTGCAAATATAGTTGGAACTCCAATTGAAGCGGTGATTGCACGCTTGCCGGATAAAGCTACTAAGACCATCAGTGATGCAACACAGAAAGCTATACATGGGGCCTTAAGGTTATCCTTGAAAACTTTAACGCTTCATGATCTAAACTCCGATTCAGAACCGCCGGAATCATCAAACTGGTGGCACATGGCCGCCACAGCGACAACGGGTGCGGTTGGTGGTGCGTTCGGATTGATGGCACTGACAATCGAACTGCCCGTTTCGACAACCATCATGATGCGTTCTATTGCTGATATTGCCAGAAGCGAAGGTGCGGACATGCAGGATTTGCAAACGCAATTTGAATGTGTTCAGGTTCTGGCGCTTGGTGGTCCATCCAGCCGTGATGATGGCGCCGAGATTGGCTATTTTTTTGCGCGTGAGGCTATGAGTAAAGCAGTATCTGAAGCTGCTGCACATATTGCAAAAAATGGACTTAAAAAAGAGGCGGCACCTGCAATAGTCAGGCTGATCACTCAAATCGCAGAACGTTACTCCATTAACGTGACCGAGAAAGCCGCAGCACAACTTGTTCCTGTCGTTGGTGCCATAGGTGGCGCATTGATCAATACGGTTTTTATTGATCATTTTCAGAATATGGCGCGAGGACATTTCACGGTTCGCCGTTTGGAAAGGAAATACGATCCTGTGCTTGTGCGTCAGAAATATACCGAATTTAAATTGTTGCACGGGTGACAAATGTTACTGAAGGTTTGACCACCAACCGTTGCCAGTACAGGTTTTAACTGAGGGTGTGTCTAGCACGCCTAGTTTAGTTGGAGAAATCTTATTCGCTGAATCGCATGCCCGGAAGCAGCCCTTCGTGTACGACGGCAGTGTCTCGATACCTGCCCGACAGATCGTATCGATATATATGGCTGCTGTGCGCTCG
>JAVHQE010000089.1:0-2673 GCA_036170975.1 Minisyncoccota bacterium
GCAACTCCTTGTCTGCTTGTGTGCTTATAGCCCTCGAGAACGAAGTGACGACACATCAATTCTACTTATTCAAGCGGAAACCCGGAACCGCAATTCGATATTTTTTTTTCCCAAAAGACCAGCCGTTTTCGTAAGAGTTTAGCTGTTTGGCCCATATTTACCACTTCAATTGATTTCTTTTAGAATAGCACATTGATATTTTCGACCTTTTGCTAAACCTTAAATTGCTATGAAAGCATTTGTTTGTCATTGTCTTGAAGACTTGGCAGTACCTTTGCGGGCTTTTGAAAATATTTCTAGAAACCCTGTGTTTAAGGCATTGGTACCCCTAATTCCAAGAGAGGCAAAGTGCCGGGCGTGAAATTCAGTACGCCTGGGTTTCGATGGAAAACCTTTTCGTGTCTAGCTTTCGGGTGAAGAGCCATGAGTCGGATATTTCAAAAGAATAAAAAAAACGAAAAATATTTCGGAGATAATCTGCTTCCAATTCCCGTACATTACGTCTAATAATTGTTCTGTTGACATAGGTCAAACACTCATGTATAATGAAGATTGGAAAATAAAATACGTCTAATAGCGAGGAATGATGGACCTGACAAGGCTTCACCTGCATTGGGGCGAAAGTCGCTACAAAGGCAAGACCTATCGATCTTACAGCTTGGCTAGAACATACCGTCAAGACAAAAAGAATCGTAAAGAAATCGTTCTTCAACTCGGAAAGCTGTCAGATGAGGAAGCGGCCAGATGGCATAATTTGCTGGAGGCGTTAAAAGAAAACGATTCCTTTGTCACCAACCTCAATGACATCGTTGTCATGGAACATTTCTCTTACCTTGATGTAGCAGTAGCCAACGTCGTTTGGGACAAGTGGGAATTGGACGATGCTTTCGGAGATGATGGAAAAAGGAAACTCGGCGTTTCGGGTATCGCTCGCATTCTTGCGTTAAACCGTTGCATCGACCCCGCAGCCAAGTCGCAGACACCCGAATGGTTTAATAGAACGGCTTTGCCATGGATGCTTGACATTGATCCGGAACTTGTCAATCCTTCTCGTATCTTTCGCGAGCTGGACGCCATTGATAAGCACAAAGAGTCAATTTGCAAGCATTTATTCGAACGGATAAGCCGAGATGATCCGAATTCCATGAAATCGGTCTTCTACGATCTGTCCAGCACTACGTTCACCGGAACACGGTGCGTGTTGATGAAATGGGGGCACTGCAAGGAGGGCTATCGCAATCATGCTGTTCTGGCTTTGGTCGTAAATCAGCAAGGCCTCCCGTTTTACTGGGAAGTGCTTCCGGGTGGAACTGCCGATTCGAAGACGATTACCTGGCTGCTCAGCCGTCTCAGAGAACGCTTCAAAATAAATGAAACTACGTTGGTCTTTGATCGCGGAATGGTATCCGATGACAATCTTGCGCTTCTGGAGACTTCCAAAATCAAATACATTTCGGCGATGGATAAGAGCCAACTGGAGCCTATCACCGGACTTGATTTCAAAGTCTTCTCTCATTTGGATCCCGACGGCATGGATTTGCATGCAGCCGATTTGCCAGGCTTCGCCAAGCTTAACGATGAAACCTTTTATCGCGAGGGAAAAGTGGTCGGCGAGCGTCGCTACATCCTCTGTTTTAACCCCCAGTTGTTCAAAGACCAACGCCACGGGAGAAAAGGGACTGTGGCCGATTTTCAAGCGTTCGTAGAAGAACTCAACGTCGAACTGTGCGCAGCAAAGAAATCCCGGCAGCGGAAATCGACATCTGAAAAATTCAAGGGCAGACTTGCTAAAGACAAATTGACTGACTTTGTCAGTATTAAATTGCAGATGACACATGTCAAAGGGAAATCCCCTGATGGATCGGAATATAAGATCCGAACTTATCGTGGGACGGTTTGTGTGGATGAAGTGGGGATGCTACAGGCGGGAAGGCTCGATGGATTCTGGCTCTTAGTGACAAACCACAGGGAGATGACTCGGGCTGAGTTCAATATGTCAGCGCCAAATGCTATCGGTCCATATCGGGAGAAGGTGGCAATTGAAGGGGCTTTTCGGGACATCAAGTCTTTTGTGAAAGTCGCTCCGGTGCATGTCTGGACCGAAGCTCATGTTAAAGCGCACTTCACAATCTGCATTTTGTCCCATTTTATCAATCGCGTTCTTACACTGCAGCTTCATAAGAACCTGGGAAAATTGACTCGGCAAATAGTTTCGCACGAAAAACTATTTGCGGAGCTGTCTGATTGCATGATAGACCGTATCGAAGTCGAAAATGTTCACCTATCAACTTATAAAATGACTCGCTCAACCGCTGAACAAAGGGAATTACTGTGTAGGGTAGGCACAGATAGTCTGCTTTCGCTTGATGTTGTAGAAAAGGCAAAATCTTCCCTAAACAACTGAATTCCGATCTTCTTGAAATATTCGAAAAAGCAAAAAGCGAATCTTCAAGAAGAGGTTTTTACGTCTAAGAAATTTTCACTGATCTGAGTGTTTATCGTAATTTGACCTATCCAAGTGGTAAATATGGGGTCAAACATAGAATTCATTTCCCTAAGCAAAAATCTGAGGTATTCTGTCTCCATAAGAAGCCTCCTCGGGTTGATTTGTGTTCAGCAACTCAATTGTACCCGAGGGGGCTTCGTCTGAACAGCACCCAATCAGCTTTTGCA
>JAVHQE010000090.1:0-2646 GCA_036170975.1 Minisyncoccota bacterium
GTAAACTAGATTCCCTGTGGTCTCTGCCACAGGGCTCCCTGTAGGAAAGTTTGAAAACCCTCGGTTTTCAAGATAATCTTGTGCGGAGCCCTTACGATACCCCGCCGATATGGAGCGGTAGCGGAATGAGGGGACAGCTCTGCTGCGGGGAGGTTCATTATTGCCGTCGCGGATTTTCAAGATTCCAACCGTGTTGGTAACAAAGAAAAGAAGTGCGAATGCATACGCAAAGAGAAGGAGCGCGCTTGTTTCTCCGTTTACCGTTCCGAGGTGAGGGAGACTGTAAAGGAAGAACATGGTGAGCGCCACTGCGGTAAGGTTTCTCCATCCAGTGATTGAAACAATCCAGACAACGCCAAGGGTTACCACAAAGAGATACATGAAAAGCTCTGTAGTGGTGGCTGTCTGATGAATGAGGAGCATTGTCGGCGCAATGCTTGCAATAAGAATGCCGGACACGGCAAGAGAACGGACATTGAATCGCACGCTGGCGAGAGCGAGGAACGCTGCGGTGAGGAACATGATACCCAGAGCCACATGGCCGGAAATGAGCTGGGGGTTCACAAATACATACGCCGCGGAGAACGCCGAGATGATTACGACAATTGCACCAAGTCCAAGGAACACGCTCCCTTGTCGCGTGTACTTATGCATACGAAACCAGCCAAAACTGAGGATGCCGATACCAACAAGCATTCCGATAGTCACCCGGCCGAGTGGCCCAATCCAGTGACCAAACGCGTAGCTGACAAACCACCCAAAGCCAAGGAGCACGATGAATGCGCCTAGCTTGAGAAGCCAATCTTCTTTGACCCATGCGCCGAATGCTTCGCCCCACGAGGGCTCTCCTGCTTCTGCTGGGACGGGAGCAGATTGAGGAGGACGAACAAATGATAACGGCTCTGCTTGAACAGGTATTGCCTGATGTGCTGACGTTTGCGGAGAGATAGAAACAGGTCGCGAAGCAACCACTCCACCGCGAAGCTCGCCTACTTCCTTTTCTAATCTTTTTACACGACCCCTAACAGAGACTAGCATCCATATAATAACAATAACTGGTATCCACCCGAAAGAACTTAAAATTGAATATAAAATCATAACGGTTATATTATACCACAGCAGAATCAGCAAAGCACCTCATCTCCCTCGAATCTTGAGTGAGAAGTCGGGACTGTCGGCATACTTTAGAGCGATGTCGTTGATGAAGTGTGCGGTGCGCGTTTCTTCAAAAGGAAGCGTGTTGTCGATGAGGCCGAGGTCATAGACATATTTGTCAGCGTCCGCAGGGAGAAGAAACGTGATGTTCCACGGTACGCGCTTTGGCGAAATTTGATTCACATGCTTTGCGATGTTAGTGGTGCAGTTACTAAACAGCGTATTGTAAAACTCCGGTTCAGCTTTGAGTTTGTTGGCGCGTTCAATCATGCTCAAAAATACCGCACGCATTTTCTCGGGAGTTGTTTTGATTGGGTACACAAACACTTTGTCGTGGCGGTAGTTGGAACGAAGCTTCACCACATCGCGCTCGTCGGCAATGACATAGGTGAGCTCGTACTGACGTAGCACACCCTTGACTGCCGAGAACGACTCCCCTTTCTCTTTGCGAATCTCCACCGAGATGGACACAAACTGGTCACCCTCAAATTCAAAGCTCAAAAAAGTGTGCGCTGCGCCCACGTACCCCGAGAACGGCTCGACCACAAAATAAACATTTTTAATCTTGTCGAGGTCAAATGTTTTGTCGTAATAGTTCGGCGTGTAGTCATGAGTGCTCGTGTACGAAAAATTGCGAATATTATGCACCGCAACTTTGTTGCCATTTATTTCCGCGTATGGAAGAACTGCCTGGTCAAGCGCCCAGTCACGGCCGTTGGATGGACGGACAACGATGATTAAGGCGACGTAGGCGACGACGCCAAGCGCAATAAGCCAAAGAATTATTTTGCCAAGCAATTTTATGTATTTCATGATAGAAAGTGTAGCACAAAAAAAGAACGTCGAGCGTCAGTTGCACTGGGTCAGTGTATAATTGACAGTAGACGAGTCCCTTGAAAACAATGAAAAACACTAATATACCACCAGAAAATGACTGGCTGAATGACATCAAAAGGCGTAGCCTTGAGCGTATGAGAAACACCGCAGAAAAGGAGTTAAATCCAAACCATTACCAACCCTGTCGAGCGAAGCCAAGAAGAGGCTCCGGTGGCTGTATACGCCCTACTATGAACAGGCGGGAAATGTGACGCAGGGTGCACGGAAGCTTGGAATCTCCCGACAATGGCTTTCTGAGATGAAAGCGGTTTTTGAAAAGAACAAGAAAGACCCACGTTCCCTTGAACCCGAATCGAAAGCGCCGAAGAATACGAAGAAGAGAAAGCGTGTACCAAAAGAAGTGGAAGACAAAATTCTGGAAGTGCGAGCGCTGTCAAAGAATGTGTGGGGAAAGCAGAAAATCGCAGTAGTGCTCGAGCGGGACCACCATATCAAAGTAAACCCAAACACCGTAAACAAATACCTGCACAAGCATAAGAAGATTGATCCAAAGATCTCAAAGAAGAATGGAGAGGCATGGAAAGCGAAGAAGGATAAAGAGAAACCTGTGACTAACTTTGCACAACCCTTTGGTTATACGAGTCCCGAAATTGA
>JAVHQE010000091.1:0-12189 GCA_036170975.1 Minisyncoccota bacterium
TGTTGGGGAAAAGTGGGCCAATGTAGGCTTTGGTCTGGTCAGTGATTTCGTTTTGGGAAGTGGCGATTTGTGTGGGTGTGCAGTCGATATTATCCACAATTTTGAGCATTTTTACTGCATCATCCTTTGATGTTTCAGCATTTATCTCCATTGCGCCCATCTTTAAAATGAATGTTCCCTCATTTGGGTTAAAATCACGAAAGTGAATTTCTCCTTTTTCGGTGAGAAGGTATTCATCTTTGACGTCAATGTGTTTGAGTTCACTTGAGGAAATTTTTGTAAAATCGCGAAGCTCACCCGTGTCGGTTCTGGTGGTGCGAAGCTGTTTTAGTGCGTCGATGACATCGTTGAAATATGGGTCGCTTATACTAAGAAGTCGTTCCTCGTATTCACTAATCTTTTCGCCTTTTATCTGCTCTATGGTTTTTGTTTTGAGGTTATACTCAATGGTCATCACTGGATTATCTCCCTCCAGTTTCCCTGTTTTAGAATTCAACCTTGGAACCCCTCGAAATGACAGAATTTCAATGTCTCCCCGTTTTATTTTATTTATGTACGAGTCACTATTCCCTACGCAGTGTCCTAGATAGTCCGACTCTTTTTCGAGATGTGGCAAATTGAGAAGACGCGCGATGTAGTATTTGCCCGATTTGGTCGTAAAGAGATTCTCGTATGGATTAAACGCTTCAGTGTCTCCCATTTCCGCGCGCTTCTTCATTCTCTCAGCAATGATTTGGTACTGCTTCTGTTGATGCACTTCAAAGAGGCGATGTAGGGAACCTTTGTCAGTATTGATGAATTTTGGAGTTTCAAGTATGGCGTCAAAAAGTGTGTTGAGGTCGCATGTTTCGTTCGTTTGGAAATAACGCGCAAGTTTGAGTTTGAGGATTGCTTTTTGTCGTCCAGCAAATTCGAGACCCTCGGTACTTGCGAGACGAGTACTTAGATCCTGGAGGGCATCGGCGATAGCGTGCTCTTTGTTTTGGCGAATTTCCTGCGAGAAAGTTGCGAGCGTTTGCGAATATTCTTGGTCTATCTTCCCTAAATATTTCTGTTCAAAAGCATTGATGCGTTCTTGTTCAACATCAACGGGATCTCTTTGTTCTGCAAGTGTCTTCTCAAAAAAATCCGCAGCAAAGTCCCCCATCTTGTCGGTGCGAATACGTTCAAAACCGTAACGCTTGAGTATATTATTTAAACGCTCATTCCACCCATGAAAATTGAGTTTTGTATAACCGAGATCTTTTGCATAATTTAAAAAGGCTGGAATTTCTTTGAGCAAATTTCTCCCCGTTTGTTTTGTCGTCCCTAGGTATTTTATATATGCCTCGTTGGGGACAAAATCTTCGCAGGCAACATACCCTGTTGTGTCTCCTTCTTGACTTGTAATGATGCGGTTGAGTGAGTGCCCATTTTCGAGAGTACGAATTACATCCTCGACCGCCATCTCGCGAATATCTTCAGCGACTTCCTCAAGGCCGAGTGTAATACCACGTACTGCATTTTTCTGGTCTTCGGTCAGAGACAGTGCTTCTTTTTTCTTTTCGGGAGTGTAGAGAGTTTCCATAGTTTCAAGTATAACATAAAAACGGAGGGGGTTCGAGTGAATTCAGCCAGCCAGCTCCACTTTACTTTTATACTTTGAATTACGAAACTCGTTTTTTTGTCTTTGCGAGTAGGTACTCCTACGTGGCAATCCATGAATTTACAAAGGCTCTGGATTGCTTCGAGTACTCGCAATGACGCGATTAAGGGTAGTTGCGTAATTCAAGGTTTTATAGTGATGAAAACTTTTTATCAACCTTCCCTGTCGTGAGGATTTTTTCAGTGAACCCGTTTGTTTCGCCAGAAAACCAACTTTTTTCTGCATAATGTTCAAGGTCTTGCCTGCTGTGCGCATCTGATCCTCCCGCTACAATAGCGCCATATTTTTTTGCGAGTCCGCGAAGAATTGCACGCTCTTCTTCAATAGCATTTTCTCTATCGGTACCATATTCACGCATTCCATATACTACCTCAACACCATCAATACGTTTTTCTGCAAGAAGTTTTTCGAGGATTCCAAGGGGCATTTTGTTACGGACATAACAATAGTGCGCAACGATAGCAATTCCCCCCGCATTACGAATAAGCGCCACGCCTTCATCAAGGGTGGGCATATACGTGTGTTCGAAATAGGCGCTCTTAAAAGCATCGGGGGTCAAGAAAAGCGCATAGGGATACGACGCCTCCCCTTTTTGCACCATAAGTTCATATTGTTTTTTTATAATCGGGTCTTTTTCTCCTTGGTCACGCATTTCTAAGCGAAGTTTTTCAATAATGATATTATTTTCTGTATGTCGTTTGAGAGCCTCAACAATGTGCGGGCGACCAACAGACTCCCCTCCTGATGCTTGCAAACACTCGTCTTCGGTAATCATAAATCCAAGGTCTTGCAATCTTGTTACCATTTTCCCCATACGTTCTACACGTGAGTCTTGTGCACGCTTGCAATGCGTTAGCATGGCTTCATTTTTAGGATCAACAAAAAGTCCAATCATGTGCAGTGTAGTAGTCTCTGGAGCAAGCTCGTATGGTAGTCCTGTGGTAAGCTCAATACCGAGAACCCATTTTGTTGTACGGCCTCGTAAACCATCGAGCTCATCGAGAATTTTTTGTGAAGGCACAGCATCATGATCGGTAAAAGCAATGACGGAAACACCGAGTGACTCTGCAAGGTCAAACATCTCAGTATGCGTAAGTTTTCCGTCTGAAAGAGTAGTATGCGTGTGGAGGGATTCAATAGCGGTCATAATTTTTAAGTATAGCACACTAGAGTCCTTTGCATGCAGTTGCAGGAGAATACCCCCGCGCTTCTGCCTCATTCTTATCAGCAAAATGGATGAGGTTCGCAGGAGAAATACTTTTTACTCCCGAACACCATGGATAGTAGTATTTCTTTCCATTTTTTGAACCCACAAGGTCATTCCCCGTTGTGCCAATAATACTCGCGCTTTGACTGGTCTTAGTAGAGGTCACCACTCCCGGAGAATCCTTCCTTGTTGCTTCAGTAGGAACATTTTCAATTCGTATTGGTGTCTTCGCGCCTTCTATCTTTGAGAGTCGCCCAAGCCCAAAAGAACCAAATGCAACGAGGATAATAATGAGACCGAGAAAGAGATCATCGGGGAGTATTGGTGGTTGGCGGAGTTTGGATTGAGCATAGCCCTTGATTTTTTCTCGCAAATCTTTTATACTGGTCATTACTTTAGATTATAGGCGTTTTATAGACATTTACAAATTTTAAACCATGGCACATAGAAAAGCAGGCGGATCCGCCAAAAACTTAACTGATTCTCAGGCAAAGTACCTCGGTACGAAGCTTTATGCTGGCGAGATTGCCAAGGCTGGCTCTATTATTGTTCGCCAGCGTGGCACCGTAATCCTCGCAGGAGAAAATGTTGCAATCGGCAAAGACCACACGCTCTACTCTCTCAAGGAAGGAACCGTAGCTTTCAGCGAGAAACGTAAACAGAACTTTGACGGTACAACAACACGTCGTAAAGTTGCAAGCGTAAAATAATACTCAAACAAAAACCCGCCTCAAAAATGAGGCGGGTTTTTGTTTGACAGATAACTTTAATGTGGTAGACTTTTTTTAGTTTGAAATTCGCAGGTTAATAAGTAACTTACTGGGGGAGAATATCATGACAAACGAAAGTAATACAGAACTTCTCAAAAAGGGGGATCTGGTCATGCTCGACGAGGAAGTAATAAAAAAAGCTTTTGGGCAATGTGAGCGCTTTTTTGATCTCGAGTGGAGTCGTGTTTATGTTGTAGCAGAAGCTTATTCTCTTGTGGGCGCAGAATCATCGCTTCTCATCGAGAACTCCGACTATGGCGCAAAATTTTTCCGGCGTGCAACGCGTGAGGAAATTGTGGCATCCAAAATTGCTGCGTAAAACCCACCAACGACAAAAACCCGTCGTCGGTGGGTTTTTGTTTTTAAACTTAAAAGAGTAAGTGTTTACTCCTCTCTTTCAACTACCACCATAAAGGTGACGCGGTGTTTTTCGATAACCACAGGAATTTCGTAGGTGCCAGTTTCTTTAATCGGGCGGTCAAGGATAACGTAGTCGGAATTCATATCAAGATGTGTCGCACGTTTAAGCTCTGCGAGTACTTCTTCTTTGTGAATACTTGCGAAGAGGTGCCCTTTTTCATTTGCCTTGCCGTGAAGCGTTACGGTCGCTCCACTCAAGTTTTCAAGATTTTTCATAAGCAGGTCAGTGTGCACTTTCTTGAGCGTTGCATCGGTCATGATTTTTTTCTCGAGTTGCGCGAGTGCAACAGGGGTTGCTATTTCGGCAAGTTTTTGCGCAACCAAGTGACGCCCATAACCATCGGCGACTTCTTTTGTCTCATATTTTTTACCAATGCGCGGGATATCTTTGAGGAAAAGTATTTTCATAGCTGATTTTCTTTGAGTGAAGCGAAGTTGAAAATCGCTACCCAGTTAAATGTGATTTTATAAATCACGATTTCAAATTTTATATATTGATAATGACTTTTTGCACGTTTCCCCTCAATGGTACCATAGAGGCGTAAAAAAACACTAATTTGAAATCATTTAATAGGGTAAGGAAATTATAGTCGCGGTGCTCTTTAATTTCTCGTAAAATTTTGGTCGGTTAATATCTCAGAAGCTTTTTCCATTTGTGGGTCACGTTTATTTTCAAAATCTTTTTGTGTCATACCAACTTTTACATCAGGCTCAAGTCCATTTTGAGAAATTGAGTGCCCGAGTGGAGTGAGCCAGCGCGCGATGGTAACTTTGAGCGCTGTGTCAGGAGTAATATCAATAAGTTCCTGCACGGACCCTTTGCCAAAGCTCTTCTCACCCACAAGCTTTGCGACACCGTGTTCATGAAGTGCGCCCGCAAGAATTTCTGACGCAGAAGCAGAACCTTCGTTGATGAGCACAACCATTTTTAAATTTTTGTTAAAAACATCATACCCCTTACTTTTCTCAAACTGTTGTTTTGCTCTTGTCCCACTATCCTCAATAACAACGGTTTTTCCCATCGGCAAAAAGTAACTTGCCATATCTGTTGCTGCCTCTAGGTATCCGCCCGGGTTCCCTCGAAGGTCGAGTATCAGCTTGCTTGAACCAGAGAGAATAAATTCACGGAGGGCACCACGGAAGAGTTCGGGTGAATTTGCAGAAAAAGTATACAGAGAGATTACAAAAACGCCATCATCGCGAAGCTTGGTATCAAGAGTAGGGATATTGATGGTGTCGCGCTCAACAGGAACCTCAGTAATTTTATCACCACGCTTTATAGTAAGGAGTACATTTGTTCCTTTTGGTCCCCGTATGTGTTTAATGGCATCATCTACTGTTGAACCAGCGGTAACAAACTTTTCAATTTTTATGATTTGATCCCTAGGTTTTAAACCTGCACGCTCAGCAGGGGTTCCCTTGAGAGGCGCGATGACCGTAAGGACGCCGTCTTTTGTCGTAATCTCTACACCAATACCCTCAAAGTCTCCGCGCACTTCTTCTTGGAAAATAGCAGTTTCCTTTGGTGGAAAGAACACCGTATAGGGATCACCGTATTCTTGTGCCAGTCCTCTAATCGCTCCCCATACTTTATCCTGATCGGTGGGTATAGAAGAAGATGCTGTCGTGGGTACAAATTTTTCATTGAGCGTATCGACAGCTTTCCAGAAAGGCTTAAGGTCAAGGGTTCCCGAAGTTGTGGCGAGTTGAAGGTCTCGAAGACTGGTAGCATCTACCACGAGTTCTTTTTGTTGCATCTGCTTACCTACGGCAATTCCTGCACCAAAAGTACCTGCAACGAGAACAAAAAGAACTGCGGTAATAGCAACTTTATTAAAATGGTATTTCATAGACTGTAGTATCGCAAAAGATTACCGTGCGGTCAATATTTATGTTGAATATTCGTAGTTAAGTATGGTACACTAGAAACATGATTTCGCGCTATACATATAAGGATCTTGTTTGGGTCGATGTAGAGTCTCCAACCTCAGAAGAAATTCGTGAGCTTATGGAAGAATTTGGAATACACCCTCTTGTCGCCGACGAGCTCCTCACCCCAACACTGCGACCCAAGGTAGATTTGTATCAAAATTTTATCTACCTTATTTTACATTTCCCCACAATCTCACACAAGCATGATGGCGGGCATGAACAGGAAATCGATTTTGTTATTGGTAAGAACTTCCTTATCACGACACACTATGACCTCGTTGACCCCCTCCACGAGTTCTCAAAAGTTTTTGAAGTAAATTCAATTCTTGAAAAATCAAATATTGGAGATCATGCGGGGTTCCTCCTCTTCTACATCATGCGTGAGCTTTATAAAATGCTTGATCGTGAACTTGACCACATCAACCATGATTTTGGTGACATCGAAGCAAAAATTTTTGAAGGAAAAGAACGTGATATGGTGAATGCGATTTCCCATCTCAATCGCGACCTCTTGAACTTTAAACAGATCCTTCGTCCTCACAAAGAAGTGCTTGAGTCTTTTGAAATTGCGGGAACAAAGTTTTTTGGTCAAGATTTCTCCTATTATTTGCGGACTATTGTAGGTGAGTACTACAAGATTTCTACCATCCTCGATGGGCACCGCGAGACACTCCTCGAACTTCGCGACACGAATGATTCACTTTTGACCACAAAAACAAACGATATTATGAAGACGCTTACCGTGACGGCGTTCATCATTCTCCCACTTACATTTATTGGGCAATTGTTTGGTATGAGTATTACCTCCATCCCCATTTCGACCAACCCAAACGCATTTTGGATCATTACGGGCTCGATGGGCGTCATCGGCATTTGTCTTTTTGGTTACTTCAAGTTTTTTAAAAAATGGATGTAAACCTCTTCAACACACTTACTCGTTCTCTTGAGAAATTAGAACCCATCACTGAGGGTAAGGTGCGCATGTATCATTGTGGTCCAACGGTCTATGACTATGCACACATAGGCAATCTTCGTGCGTATATTTCGTGGGATATACTTCGTCGCACCCTCGAATATAGTGGTCTAGAAGTAATACAGGTGATGAACCTCACTGATATTGACGACAAAACAATTAAGCGTAGTCACGACGAAGGAATCACTCTTGGAAAACTGACAAAAAAGTTTGAAGACATTTTCCTTGCAGACTTGCAACAGCTAAATATAAAGATCCCCCAACACTTACCGCACGCAACAGAACACATTGGTGGAATGATTATTATTGTCGAAAAGTTGCTTCGCGATGGGTATGCTTACACAACTGATGATGGCATCTACTTCGATATTTCAAAGTCAAAAGGATATGGCACGATTGCAGAGCTTGATCTCGAAGCAGTCACACAGTCACGTATTGCGAATGACGAATATGACAAAAAGAACGCACGCGATTTTGCTTTGTGGAAATTTTGGACAGAAGAGGATGGTGAGAATGTGTTCGAGGCATCGTTTGGTCGTGGGCGCCCTGGTTGGCACATTGAATGCTCTGCAATGGCGATAAGTAAGCTAGGAGAAACAATAGATATCCATACTGGAGGTATCGACCTTCTCTTCCCTCATCATACCAACGAGATTGCGCAGTCTGAGGCATTTACCGGAAAACAGTTTTCAAAATATTGGCTCCATAATGAATTTGTAATGGTTGATGGGCAAAAAATGTCGAAATCATTGGGAAACATTATCACCTTGAGGACTATTATGGAGCGCGGGTTTTCACCCCTTGCTTATCGCTATTCAATACTGGGAACACACTATCGTGCAAAAGCAAATTTCACATGGGAAGGTCTTGAGGGTGCTCAAACAGCACTCGCACGCCTGAGTTCACACATGGGGAGTGATGTTGGTTGTGTTAGTATTGATTATCAAAAAAAGTTTAGCGAGATTATTACACATGACCTCGATACCCCTCGCGCACTTGCTCTTGCATGGGAAGTTGCAAAAGATACTTCCCTATCAATCACCGACAAGACGGCGACTCTTCTTGACTTCGACCGCGTGTTAGGGCTCGGGCTTTCTCTTCAAAAAGAAGAAATTATTCCTGATGATGTCGCTATCCTCGCGGGCGAACGTAATGAAGCGCGTAAAAACAAAGACTGGAAAAAATCTGATGAACTCCGCAATGAAATCAACGCTCTTGGTTGGGAAATTTTAGATACGGATAAAGGGCAAGAGATACGGAAGAAATAAAAAAACACCTTAACCCACCAACCTGCGCCCTAGACGTAAGTGGTAGTTGGGGTGTTTTTAACACTTTTTTTTAAAGCGTTAATTAAACAATTTTAATGTTGAGGCCTTCTTCGCCTAAAAGTTTTGCGAGACAACGTTCAATGACGGAGACGTCCTTGCCTGTAGTAATTGCAATGTCGAGTTCTCCAAAAGTAGTTACGAGTTCTTCATGACTCTTCATCCCAATATCGTGAAACGAAACAGGGATAAGTTTCGCTCCGGGGACTTCCATCCGGAAATAATCGTCATCACTTGCGAACGCTTTCTGTAACATTTTGCCATCATTTTCCCCGGCACGCTTGATTTGATGGAGTATTGCAAGACGTGCTTCAGCTACCGAACCGTGAGTACTGTCTGACGTTTGCATATCAATTCCTTTCATTTTTTAGTTAAACACCAAGAGACAACCTAATTCAGTATTAATAAAAACAGTAAAAAAGTCAATCCCTATAAGTACTCCTATCTCAATGATAGCCAAGTAGATATGGTGTAATTTGTTATCCCCCTCTTTTCCCCCGTATTGCACACAACGTCAAGTTTTCGATGACTTGCCCCCGTGCTACAATAGACACCTATGGCAAACAAACCAAATATTCCTGACCGACAGTTCAAGACCCGTGAACTTCGTATTCCTCCCCAAAATATCGACACCGAAAAAGCACTTCTTGGTTCGCTCATGCTTCGACCTGAAGGTATGTACGATATTGCTGATATGGTAACGAGGGAATCTTTCTATGTTGATAAGCACCGCATGCTTTTTGATGCAATGATTGAAATTCACACACGCCATGAACCTATTGACCTTCTTTCAGTATCTACGCGCCTTAAAGAACGTGGCAAGTTTGATAGTATTGGTGGCGGAAGCTACCTTGCTGAGCTTGTGGACATGGTACCCTCTTCGACGAATGCGAAATATTATGCAGAAATTATTCAAAGGAAATATATTTTGCGCTCGCTTATTGAGGCAGCAGAGCACATTTCAGAACTTGGGTATAACGAAGTTGAACAAATAGAAAATGTGCTCGATGAAGCAGAGAAAAAGATCTATTCAGTCACGAACTCAAGCGTTTCTAAGAAATTTGTATACCTCAAAGACACTCTCGAAGAAGCGTGGGAACGTCTCGACAAGATGCACAGAGAGGGCGGTGAGCTTCGCGGGGTACCATCTGGTTTTCCTGCGCTTGATACTCTCTTGTCTGGATTTCAAAAATCTGACCTCATTATTCTTGCCGCCCGCCCTTCAATGGGAAAGACGACACTTGCACTCGATATTGCCCGCCAGGCAGCAACACAACATAATATTCCTGTTGGTATATTTTCCCTCGAAATGAGCACACAGCAACTTGTGGACAGAATGCTCTCTGCGGAAGCGCGCGTGAATGCGTGGAAACTCCGTACGGGGAAACTATCACTTGACGAGGATTTTGATAAACTTCGTGGATCACTCGATCGTTTATCCAAAGCGCCAATTTTTATTGATGATCAGTCAGGAAATACGATTATGAAGATGCGTTCTGCTGCACGTAAGCTCAAAAGTGAGCACGGGCTTGGTTTGATTATCGTTGACTATTTACAGCTCATGCACACAGCAAAAAGCCATGATTCTATGGTAAACCAAGTGACCGAGATCTCTCATTCGCTCAAGGAGCTCGCTAAGGACCTTGATGTGCCCGTTATAGCACTTTCTCAGCTTTCACGTGCCGTAGAGGCTCGTGGGGGTAAACCAAAGCTTTCTGACCTCCGTGATTCGGGCTCTATTGAACAGGATGCTGATATTGTTATGTTTATTCATCGAGAGGATAAAATGGACAAAAATGCCGACAAGACAAACATTGCTGAAATTTTGATTGAAAAGCACCGCAATGGCCCCGTTGGTTCTATTAATCTGTACTTTGACGAAGAGAAGTCAACTTTTATGTCTATCGATAAAAATAACTATGGTGAGAACGGGGGTATGCGTAATCCTGGAGGAAACTTTGATGATTTTTAGAACATGAGTAGTATTGATAATCTCGCACAATTATTTATGAAGTTCCCTGGTATCGGAACGCGTCAAGCAAAACGCTTCGTGTATTTTCTCCTCGCTCAAGATCCTTATTTTGTTGAAAGTCTTGCGCGTGAAATAGCTGAGCTCAAAAAATCAATCGCGCAGTGTGAAAGCTGTTTCCGTTTCTATCCTCGTACGGGGATAATAAATGTATGTAACGCATGCGCAGAGGATGCGGACAACACTACTCTTCTTGTTATAGAAAAAGATACTGACTTTGATAGTGTAAAACGAAGTGGAAGTTACGCGGGCAGATACTTTGTTCTCGGTGGCACTATTCCTGTTCTTGAACGAGACCCTGCTTCAAAAATCCGTATTCGTGAGCTCCTTGCACGAATTGAGCAGGGCACAATAGACGGGCTTTCTGAAGTCATTCTTGCTCTTTCTGCAAATCCTGAAGGCGATTTCACGCGGGAGTATGTCGCAAAGACTCTAGCCCCTCTTGCCGAAAAATTCAGCATTTCGATCACGACTCTTGGGCGAGGGCTTTCTACGGGTACCGAGCTTGAGTACTCAGACAGCGATACCTTGAAACATGCGTTAAAAAATAGAGGTTAATATTTGGATGACAGAATCTAGTGGGCTAGTCTATTTAATAGGAAGTATTTGTAATTAAACAAAAAGTACCGAGGAGGCAATTATAGTGGCACACTTGATGAAAATGACCCCCCAGGACCTCAACAAATGGTCGTTGAAGGAAAGAAAGTTTTTGTTAACCCAGACTGCTATTTTGAAAAGGTTGGTCAGATAATTGATAATCACCCGATTGGCGGGATCGGAATCTACGGTCCCAAGAATCAATGCTTGGTTGATTAACTCAAAAAAATGACACCAAAACCCGCATCACTGCGGGTTTTTTACTATTTTTGAAAATAATCTTAAAAACATTTCATCCCCTGCGGTCTGATCAACAAAATTTTCTGGATGAAATTGGAATCCCCAAATTGGGAGAGTATCATGCTTGATAATCTCAGGGATATCTTCTGAAACAGCGAGGACAGTGAAACCTTTAGGCATAACATTAATAGCCCACCTGTGTCCCTCGTATACTTCATACGCTTCCCCTTTCTCTATACTCAAGATTTCATTATTTGTGGTAGTCGTAATTTTTCGTATACCACTATGCCTCTCACTGAGTCTTTTTAATGTTCCACCAAAAACTGTAGCGATAAGCTCACATCCAAGACAAATTCCGATCAAAGGAATTTTTGTATTTTTAATCAATTCAATTTCATTTTTAAAGTATTTTTCATCATAAGTAACGGTAAAATCTTTACTCCCCGAAAGAACTATCAAATCAAAATCACGAGTATCTTTTTCGTGTACAGCTTCTGGTTTGCAAACGATTTCTTCTTCGGGAATAAGTACCTTGAGTTTTTCAAGAAGTGTTGTTCCGTTGTCTATGAGTAAAATTCGCATGGTGAAAGTATAACAAAAATCCCTGAATCTTGCTGATTCGGGGATTTTTCAGGAATATTACTTAATCGCATCAATCATCACCTTCATGAAAGGCTGACGATGCCCGTTCTTTTTGAAATAACGTGATTTATTGCGGTAGCGAATAACAACAACTTTCTTCCCGCGTCCTTCTTCAACGAGTGTTGTGTGAACGGATGCTCCTACAACTATCGGTGCTCCAATAAGGGTCTTTGAGCCATCGTTCACCAAGAGTACTTGGTCAAAAACAATCTTGTCGCCAACCTTTGGTTCTCCAGGAAGTTTCTCGATAACGAGTGTCTCACCGGGAGCAACCTTGTACTGCTTTCCCCCTGTCTGTATTACTGCAAAATTCATAGTTCTCATATTGTACAGGAAAAAAAAGAAAATGCAAGTATTTGTACAGTTAACCTTATGGGGTGACACTTTGATAGAATTGGGGTGACAAAGG
>JAVHQE010000092.1:0-2622 GCA_036170975.1 Minisyncoccota bacterium
TCACAAGTGTCATCCTGTGAGTTTGGTTTAAACGAGTGTAGTATGCGGAAAGTTTTAAAAATCAAAGACGCAGGCTGGCAAGGCAGTAATTACAAGTGCAAGCATAGGCAGGGCGGCGCAGGCAATCAGGAAAACCGGGGGGCGAAATGATGCAAAAGGTTATGAGTGGAATCAGTGGGATGGTCAGGCGGGTTACTGCTGTGGGTCTGTGTAAGTACGAGAATTCAATTTTTTTCAGGGTGGTACATATAAATCGATGTATTTATAACATTGTTTACCTTTCTTTTCTAATTTTTTTCGTGTTATCAGAAAATGCTAATGCTGCAAACTGCACCTCTATAGTTAAGACGGGTGGCTATGCAAGAGAACTTTCTATTGGGCTATTTGGTTCAGAGCAGACTGTTAGTTGCGCATATCTTGATACTCCATATGTTGTTTCTTCACCCGCCGATGGAATGGCTGCACATGCTGGTATTGACTTTGCTGTCCCTGCTGGAACAGCTGTCAAGTCAGTTACAAATGGGTCAGTAGTTCGAGTTGACGGCAGCGGGCCTGTAACAGTTGCAGATGGCAAAGGACTTGGCAGCGTGTCGGTTAAAACGCTAGATGGAAAATTAGTAAGTTATCTCCATCTTTCAAATATTAGCGCCACTATTGGCACTATTAAGATTGGTGATCCAATTGGTCTTAGCGGAAGCACCGGTGCGGGATCGGCAAACCATTTGCATATTGAGGCAAGAGTTAATACCAACTCAACTGGCCCTATTGGAAAGTTATCTTGTCTTAATAAGATAACTTGTTCGCTGGAAGAGATGACGGGTATGACTTCTGATCCAATTGATCTCTCACCAATTGTCGTCAGTCCAGTGAATAACAATAGATCTACTGGAGATATATCCATAACGGGAAATGGCTTCGGAATAACTGCTGGGAGAGTAGATGTTTTCATTCCATTCCTCAAAAGCAATCCAGCAAACTCGAACCGCACGGTTAGCGTAGCCATTCCACAGTCTTCATGGACAGATAAGAATATCGTCATGAATCTGTTTAGTGGTTTTCTGGGATACCAAGGGTTTGAGAAAGATTTCAATATGCCCTTCAAGTTATCAGTCTATAAAAGCGATGGTAGTTTGGCTGCCAGTTTTAATTATCCTTTCTTCGATGTTAAGCCGGAGGATAGCCTTTCATGCTATGTGATTCAGCTATGGAAGAAGGGCATGGTTAATGGAAAAGGCGCTAATAAATATGATCCGCATGGCTCAAAGACCAGTGAAGTAACACGATCGGAATTTTTGAGAATGGCAATGAATGCCAAGAATGGTCCAGGTCAATTTAATATCCCACCCGCACAAGCTCCGTTTTATGACGTAACGACACAAGAGTATGCCGGTTATGTTGATAGTGCTAAGCGTAATGGATTTTTAACCTACGTTACAAATGACTGCAATAATCCATCGCAACCCCAATTGTCATCAGTGGCATGCTTCTTCCCTGACAGGTCTATTACCCGTTTTGAGGCTGTCAGCATACTTTCTAGCGTTTTTGGTTTGACCACAAATGCCAATGAGCTTCTGTCATCAAAAGTAAGTTTTATAGATGCACCCAACAGTGCTCCGTACTCGCAAACTGTTTATCCGGTTGCCACTAATAAAGGTGATGTCGGCTGCAATGGGAACGAACCTATCGTAGGAGGCTATGGCAACGGTATGTTTGGTGTAAACAATTTTTTGCAGCGCGATGAGGCTGCCAAGCTGATTGCGTTGTCCATGGCTCACGGCAAGGTGCAATGATGATAACCACTCGAGCAGTTCGGTATTGGGTTTGTGCCATTCTCGCAGTCACTGTTTTTGCATCTGCAAATTTGAGTGTAGCAGGGGAATTCGGACGTAACTATGAGCAAGTCAACAATCCGGCGAATACGCAGATTCCTACGGTAACACTGACGGGGAATAATACGGTACAGAACAATCAACAATTAAGTTTGACTGCAAATGCTAGCTATTGTCCTAGCTGTACTCCCTTATATTATTGGCATTCAACCGGTGGCACTTTTCAGGGAACTGCAAATAGTCCCAATGTCACTTGGATTCCACCTGTTACTAACTCGCCGCAAAGCTACAATATTTTCGTCACTGTAGGAGATGGCACAGGGAAGGTTGCGACGGCTTATTTGCCTGTTGCCGTTTCGAATACGGTGAATGCTTGCTCGTCAGGCGTAACTGCGCCGACGCTGTTTAATAGCGGTGCATGGACTGAGAGTACTTATGTGATTGTTGATTGGTTGCCAGTCAACAATGCCACTGGCTACGTTTTACAAGAATCAGCAAACGCCGCTTTTACAACTGTCGTTGAGTACGTTACTACAGGCTATGCCAGTTCCTCACAGACCCTGACTAACAAAATCAACGGCACCTATTACTACCGAGTCAAAGCGCAGAACAGTTGCGGTGCAAGCGGATGGAGTAATGTTGCCACTCGCGTTGTAAAAGCTAACGCGCCGCCCAATACGCCTTTAAGTCCATCACCACTCAGTGCTTCGGTGGGAGCCAGTCGTACCCAAACACTGACCTGGGTGGGGGGCGACATCGACGGTCAGGCTGAATATGCCATCGAGATGGGGAC
>JAVHQE010000093.1:0-12063 GCA_036170975.1 Minisyncoccota bacterium
GCATCTTCTCTTCTTGTTACTATAGTCGCATAATATACGATATAACTGGGTACAATATTCTCTGCATTCGCTCGAACATACAAACTCCGTGTTTGCATGTCGCTCACTCATTTGAGAATAGTATATTATACGTCTATAGTATGAGATATTTATTAACGACGTAAGCGAACTAGTAAGTTCTGAAATAGTAATTTCACATCTTGGATGCAGACTCTTGGACGAAGAATAAAAGAAAGTACTCTTTTCTCATTTTCGAGCACGACTATTTTTCAATCTCGCGAATAATTTCTTCACTATTGAGATAGCGATAAAAAAGAAAAATAACAACGAGTGCGAGAAGGACAAGGATGACTGCGTAGTGCCCAAAGAGGTTAGAAGATTTTCCAAAAAAATATCCGATTGCGATAAATACGAGCGACCAGATTGCAGAGGTGATGACCATGAGTGTTGCAAAAAGTGGACGAGACATTTTTCCTAGTCCTGCAGAAATAGGGATGAATACTTTTATTGCGGGAAGAAGTTTCCCGATAAAAATGAACCACGCTCCTTTTTTGTGAAATGCGACTTCTACCTTTTCAAGTTCACGCAGTGGAAAAATTTTCATGCGTGCAATAAAGGTGCGCCCGTACTTTTGCGAAAGTTCATAGAGGATGATCGTGCCGAGGGTATTGCCGAGAGTTCCCGCGATGACAACGCCGAGGAGGGCAAGGTTTCCCTGTGCAATAAAGTACCCGGCAATAATGTAGAGCACTTGGCTTGAAGGGAACGATACCGCACCGTTCGTAACCATGAGAAGAAAAATCCCCGCGTACCCCGCAAAAGAAATAATGGTTTCAATAGAAATGTGATCAATCATAATGGTATGATACCAGAGATGACAGAACAAATCCTAGTACCGAATTATATAGCAACAAAAAATGCACGTGCGAGAAAAGCAAAGATTCAGGGAGGAGTACTCGCTATCTTTTTGTTTCTGAATATTTTTATCTGGACAGCGACGTTTCGTATCGATCGACACGGAGAGCTTACGGTCGCATTTCTTGATGTCGGGCAAGGAGATGCAATTTTTATTGAAGCACCAAACGGGAATCAAGTCCTCATTGATGGCGGACCTTCGGGAAGCGCGACCCTGCGTGCGCTCGGACAGGTTATGCCATTTTGGGATCGTTCACTCGACCTTGTCCTTGCCACTCACCCTGACCAAGATCACGTGGGTGGCCTCCCCGCGGTGATTGGCCGTATGCAGGTAGGAAACGTTATGACAACAGAAAATACCGCAAGCACCGGTGCCTACGATGCCTTTTCAAAAATTATTACCGAACAACAAATTCGCCATATTCGTGCGCGTACGGGCGAGCGCATTATTTTAGACAGTGGTGTTGTTCTTGAAATACTATTCCCTGACCGTAACACGGCAGGGTGGGAAACCAATACAAGTTCTATCGTTGCACGGCTTTTCTATGGCAATGAGTCATTCCTTTTTACAGGTGATTTACCACAAGAGGTAGAAAAATATGTGGTAGGAAAAGAGGGCGGACTTCTTCGTTCAAATATTTTGAAACTTGGACATCACGGCTCACGCACTTCGAGTTCCCGCGTCTTTCTTTCGGCAGTTAATCCTGACTATGCAGTTATTTCAGCAGGAAAAGACAATAAATACGGACACCCCCACAAAGAAGTAATCGACCTCCTCTCCGAACTCAAAATCCCCACGGTTAGTACGATAGACCACGGCACCATTATTTTTAAAACAGACGGAGAAGAAATTAATATTGAATAACAAAAAAACGCGTCGATAACGCATTTTTTTGGGGCGACCACTGGATGTTGGGGCGTTCGTGCTTGCTATGCTTTGTCTCGAAATTCCTTTTCGTCTACTTGTGCGAGTGCCAGCACCCCCTTGAGTGTTCCGATGGCGAGTTCTTTGTGTAGGGGAACAATCGTAATAATCTCCTTGTTCTTTCTTTTTGTAGCAAGCTTCACATGGCTACCTTTTTGAGAAATATGATAAAAACCAAATTTAGCACATAGGATAGAAACTACGTTCTTCCCCGAAAAAGGTTTAGGCATAATTCAACTCAAGCGTTGTAACAAGTGGAGCGATTCTAGAGACCAATTTTTTTGATCGAGGGTTATTCTCGAGATACAAAGTAGCTGCCTCTTTGAGATTTTCTAGAGCCTCGGAAACTGTTTTCCCTTGACTGACTACACCTAAATCGACGGCTCGAGCGACAAATAGGTTGCCTTCTTGGTTTATAACGGTTGCAAATGTGTAAGTCATATTGTTCTTTAATAGTATCTCTAAAAGTAGAGAGTGTCAAAGCCTACAAACAAAAACCCCCGCCAATTGGCGGGGGTTTTTGTTTGAGATTTAGGCAATCACCTTAATCTTTGAGTGTTTCCCTACTTTCATACACTTGGTGCAGATTTTGATACGGGATCCATCAGAAAGAGGCGCCCATTGAAGGTTGGGGTATTTACGCTTATTTCCTGTAGGGTTAAATTTGGTTGCACGAACACGATTGGAGTAGTGACCTACTATAATTGTTCCTTTCCCGCATGTTGGACATGATTTTGCCATAGTTTTCTTGTTAGTTCTTGTATGCTATCATAGATAAGTATTTTTGCAAGCCCACACAAGCTACTTATTACAAGATCTTAGTTTTTTAGTACGCAAATGTAACGGTAAACACTTACTATCTGAAAGTTTAACCCATTTCTCCTTATGCAAATCGAAACATTGTTTTTCCTCGTGGTGCTTATTTTCTCGGTAATTATTCATGAAATTGCCCATGGGTACGTTGCGGAAATGCTTGGTGATCCTACCGCGCGTTTAGCAGGACGCCTTACCTTAAATCCTGCAAAACACATTGACCCTATGGGTTCAATCATCCTTCCAGCGCTCATGCTTATTGGGTCAGGGGGGAAGTTTGCATTTGGGTGGGCGAAACCAGTTCCCTACAACCCCTATAATTTAAGGAATTTTAAATGGGGGACAGCTCTTGTGGGTATTGCGGGCGCGCTTGCAAACCTTCTTATTGCCATTATTTTTGGGTTAATGCTCCGCTACCACAGCATGCTTGGTATTACGTCGGGCCCGTTCTCTGACATGTTGGAGACAATCGTCTACACTAACATCATTCTTGCTGTCTTTAATCTCATCCCCTTTCCTCCTCTCGATGGCGCAAAGGTACTCTTTGCTTTTTTACCGTATCGTTTTCAACAAATTCATGATTATTTAGAGCACAACTGGGTACTTTTTATTGTTTTTGTATTCTTTTTTGCACAATATATCATCTCGCCGATTTCAGGGTTACTGTTTAGGGTGATTACGGGAATGTAGAGGTCAACTTCTTCGTCTTTGCGAGTACTCGAAGCAAACTGCGGTTCAGTCCTGGATTGCTTCATCGGAGTACCTCCTCGCAAAGACGCTCAACATACAAACCCCGCATTGTCTTTGCGTTCCCGCGCCCCGTCTTTGCGAGGAGGTACTCCGTGGCAAACCAGCACCCGTATTGGTTTTTGTCTTTGCGAGTACTCGAAGCAAACCAGGGTTTAATAATGACTGACCACTCACGTCACTTGCATTTTCTTGCGCTCTATAGTAGAGTATCTGCACTCGGCCGTACCTTCGGCTAGTTTCAATTTTATTTATATATGCCAACAATTAAACAACTTACCAAGCGCCCCCGCAAGACTCCTATTAAGAAGTCTCGTTCTCAGGCGCTCCTCAAAAGTTTTAATAGTGTTTTGAACAAGCCGGTGTACCACAACTCTCCCTTTAAGCGCGGTGTTTGCATGAAAGTTACCACCACTACCCCAAAGAAGCCTAACTCTGCGCTTCGTAAAATCGCCCGCGTTCGTTTGACGAACGGCATGGAAGTGACGGCGTATATCCCTGGTATGGGACACAAACTCCAAGAGCACTCTGTAGTTATGATTCGCGGTGGTCGCGTAAAGGATCTTGGCGGTGTGCGGTATCATATTGTGCGCGGTGTTCTCGATGCAACAGCCGTTGAAAAGCGCATGAAGGGTCGTAGTCAGTATGGCGCAAAGCGCCCAAAGGCAGGAGCAGTAGCCAAAAAATAAATAAAATAACGAGCGAAGCGACATTAGGTTATTTACCCAGTTAAATGATTTCAAATTTAAAAAACTAACATTACTATGATAAAATCACATGATAATAGAAAGTACCCTCTCTTTTTAAGAGAGAATTTGAAATCGCGATTTGAAAAATCGCATTTAACCGGGTGTTGTTTTACTAAGTTCGCTTTACTCACTAAGAAAAACTAACATGCGTAGAAAAGTAAAAAATCGTAATATCCCCGGAGAAGATCTTCTCTATAAATCAGAAAAAGTTGAAAAACTTATCAACTACGTTATGGAGCGTGGGAAAAAGAACACCGCGCGCGCAATCGTGTACGGAGCTTTTGAGATCATGAAAGAGAAGAAAAAGGAGCTTGAACCTCTTGAAGTTTTTGAGCTTGCCGTGAAGAACGCAGGACCTCTTATGGAGATTCGTTCACGTCGCGTTGGTGGTGCAAACTACCAAGTTCCTCGTGAAGTTCGTCCTGAACGTCGCTTTTCACTTGCGATGCGCTGGATCATTGGTGCTGCAAAGTCAAAGAAGGGTCGCCCTATGCATGAGAAGCTTGCGGACGAACTCCTCGCTGCAAGCAACAATGAGGGTGAGGCAGTGAAGAAACGTGACAATACGCATCGTATGGCGGATGCGAATAAGGCATTCGCTCACTTCGCGTGGTAGCTAAAAAATAAGGAGAAAAGCGACTATATTTTTCGCTACCCAGTTAAATGATTTTTTGTTTCCGAAACAAAAAATCATCACACGAGTTTAGAGATAGCATATCGACAATTATTATAAGATATTATTAGTAGTGAAGAATTTTATATGAGAAACATCCCCCGTGTGATATTTAACCGGGTGATGATTTTCTAAAACTCACTTCGTTTGTTAAGAAAATCAATCATGGACCGAGACTATCCTTTAGAAAAAGTGCGCAATTTTGGAATCATCGCTCATATCGATGCGGGTAAAACCACCACATCGGAGCGTATTTTGTTTTATACGGGTATGACCCACAAGATTGGGGAGGTTCATGAAGGAGAGACGACCACGGACTGGATGGAGCAGGAGCGTGAGCGTGGTATTACGATTACCGCAGCTGCTATTACCTGTTTTTGGAACAAAACAGATGAACCAAAGGCAAAAGAAAATCTCTCGCGTTTTAATATTATTGACACACCGGGGCATATCGACTTTACCGTAGAGGTAAAGCGTTCCCTTCGCGTACTCGATGGTGCCGTTGTTGTTTTCGATGGTGTGGCAGGAGTAGAACCACAGTCCGAAACCAACTGGCGCTACGCAGATGAAGCACAAGTTCCTCGTATTTGTTTCATTAACAAACTTGACCGGACGGGAGCATCTTTTGAGCGTTCTTATGCGTCAATTTTAGACAGACTCAATACAAAAGCTGTTCGCATGCAAATTCCAGTAGGACTTGAAGATGAGTTTGAAGGAGTCATCGATCTTCTCAAGATGAAAATGTACAAGTTTGAAGGTGATATGGGGATCAGTGTCATCGAAGCAGAAATCCCTGAGAAATATCTCGCTGAAGCAAAGCAATTTCGTGCTGACCTCATTGAGCGTATTGTTGAAAATGATGAAGTACTCATGAATGACTACTTGGAAGGGAAGGAAATTCCGATGGATGTTTTGAAGGCAACGCTCCGTAAAGCGGTCATTAAGAACGAAATATTCCCCGTATATGCAGGTTCGGCACTCAAGAATAAAGGGGTACAGCTTGTTCTCGATGCAGTGGTTGACTACCTCCCTTCTCCTCTTGATATTCCCGCTATCCACGGTATTGACCCTCGCACGGGTGCGGAAATCGACCGTCATCCTTCAGACAAAGAGCCGTTTACCGCTCTTGCATTCAAACTTCAAGCAGACCCATTCGTGGGACAACTTACGTTCTTCCGTGTTTACTCAGGTACGGTAGAGGCTGGTTCATATGTATATAATGCTACGACCGGAGAAAAGGAACGTGTCGGGCGCATGGTACGTTTACAGGCTGATTCTCGTGAGGAGGTAAAGAAAGTTTTTGCAGGGGAAATTGCCGCAATGGTTGGCCTCAAAAACACTCGTACGTCACACACCCTTTGTGATGAAGCGAACCCAATTATTCTTGAGGAAATTAAATTCCCTGAGCCAGTTATCTCGCTTCGCATTGAACCAAAGACAAAAGCCGATCAAGAGAAGATGGGTATGGCACTCAAAAAGCTTGCTGACGAAGATCCAACATTCCGTATTTCAACAGACGAGGAAACGATGGAAACCATTATTTCTGGTATGGGAGAACTTCACCTTGAAATTCTTGTTGACCGCATGAAGCGTGAGTTTAATGTGGAAGCAAATGTCGGTAAACCACAGGTTGCTTACAAAGAAACAATTACCAAATCCGCAGAAGCAGAGTGTAAGTACTTGAAGCAGACGGGTGGTCGCGGACAGTATGGTCACGTAAAGATTCGTATCAAGCCTATCGACAAATCTATCGCCATTGAGGATCTTCCAAAACAAACCAAGCGTCGTGATGATCACTTTGAGTTCACGAACTCAATCAAGGGTGGTGTTATTCCTCAGGAATTTATTGCACCAGTAGAAAAAGGTATTATTGAAGCAATGGACCGCGGGGTACAAGCAGGATACAAAGTAGTAGATATTTCTGCTGAACTTTATGATGGTTCATTCCATGAGGTTGACTCTTCTGAAATCGCCTTCAAGATTGCAGGTTCACAAGCGTTCCAGGAGGCAGTTCGTAAGGCAGGACCAGTTATTCTCGAGCCTATCATGAAGGTTGAGATCGTTATGCCTGAGCAATTCATGGGCGATGTTGCGGGTAATCTTTCTTCAAAGCGTGCACAGATTGAAGGTATGGGTGAGCGTGGTATGATGAAGGTTCTTACTGCTCAGGTACCACTTTCTGAAATGTTTGGATATACAACATCCCTCCGTTCTATGACCGAGGGTCGTGCATCTTCTACGATGGAGTTCGATCACTACGATATCGTGCCTGCGAATGTTGCACTGACGATTATTGAGAGTCGCAAGTAGGTTTTCAATTCAACGCCAAGACAAGAAAAGACCATCCTTTTTAAAAGGATGGTCTTTTCTTTCTGCAGTAAATGATCAGTTTTTTGTTGAGTGCTTTCTCTGTGTTGTTTTATCAGCTTGACTTTGTACATACAGCGTATATACTAACCTTATGACTACTTTAAATGTACGTGTTGATGAGAAAGTAAAAACAGAGGCGATGCAGATACTTTCAGCGCGTGGACTCAATCTTTCTACGGGAATCAATGTGTTTTTACGTCAGGTCATCGAAGAAAAAGGGTTACCATTTATTCCTGGCGATAGTGTGCTTTTGAGAAAAAAATACGACAGAGAGGTTGTTCTTGCAAAGAAAGGAAAGACCTATAATAACGCTAAATCGTTATTAGAAGCAGTTCTTAAATAAAAACAAGGTATGTATGAGCTCGCTTTTACAAAATCTTTCAAGAGGTCACTTAAGAGAATATCTCAGTATAAAGATTCTAGAATAGTACGAGAAAGACTCGAGGTTATTATTGAAACTCTCAGGCAAGGTACGACGATTGATAAAAAATATAAAGACCATACTCTGCAGGGAGAGTATAACGGGTATCGCGAGTGTCATATTAAGCCTGATGTGTTGCTTCTGTATGAAATAGACGAGCAGAGGTTATTGGTAACATTAGTGAATATCGGTCCACATTCTGAATTATTCGAGTAGGGAGGTATGTTTGATTTACATATACCTCCACCTGTGTCAACAAAAAATCCACCACATAAATGAAATAAAGGTTCCCCGCGGCAAGCCGACGGGGTATTATCGGATCTCGCTTCACTCGCACTTTCTCACCGCAAGCGGTGAGGTATTAGACCTATATTAACTCCTCGGCTCGAAAATGAGAAAGAGTACTTTCTCATTTTGCTCGCTCTACGTCGCTAATAAATGGACAGGTCTTTTTTTGTCTTGGAACTTTTATAAGAGCGTCCGTGGCCAGAATTCATGTTCTGACTTACCGTTAGCGCACAAGAACAAAGATTCGCCCTTGACTATTCTTTCTGATTTGGTAGTATGGGGTTTGTATCGCGTACGCGGTACTTTTGTTTCTCTTTAATAGTTATTTCATTTAATTTTTCTCTTGTAATAAAAGGCTCGTAAGGGTTTCTCGTGTATGGGCCTTTATTTACAAGAACACAAACATTATGGCAACAGAAGCTTTCGATCGTTCCAAGCCACACGTCAACGTTGGTACTATTGGTCACGTTGACCACGGCAAGACTACTCTTACTGCAGCAATCCTCAATATCCTCCACATGGCGGGTAAGGATGTAAAAATGAAGTCAGTTGATGATATCGACTCCGCACCTGAAGAAAAGGCACGCGGTATTACAATTGCGCTTTCTCACAATGAGTATTCTACTGATGCGCGTCATTACGCACACATTGATGCTCCAGGGCATGCTGACTACATTAAGAACATGATCACCGGTGCCGCACAAATGGACGGCGCTATCTTGGTGGTTGCTGCAACAGATGGTGTGATGCCCCAGACACGAGAGCACATCCTCCTCGCAAAGCAGATTGGTGTTCCAAAGATTATTATCTTCCTCAACAAGTGTGACATGGTTGATGATCCAGAAATGATCGACATGGTGGAAGAAGAAGTTCGTGAGCTCCTTACAAAGTATGACTTCGATGGCAAAAATGCTCCTGTCATCCGTGGGTCAGCGCTCAAGGCTCTTGAAGCAAAGTCAATTGAGGACGAATGGGCAAAGAAGATTCTCGATCTCGCCGACGCTCTTGATACCTATATTCCTGTTCCAGAGCGTGATGTAACAAAGGCATTCCTTATGCCTGTTGAAGACGTGTTCTCTATTGAAGGACGCGGTACGGTGGTTACCGGTCGTATTGAACGTGGAGTTGTTAAGGTTGGAGAGGAAGTAGAAATCGTTGGAATCAAAGATACGGTAAAGACAACTGTTACCGGTATTGAAATGTTCAACAAGTCTCTTCAAGAAGGAATGGCAGGAGACAACGCCGGCATTCTTATCCGTGGCATCAAGAAAGACGATATTACCCGCGGTCAGGTTATTTGTAAACCAGGTTCAGTGACTCCTCATACTGAGTTTGAAACTGAAGTGTACATTCTTACCAAAGAAGAAGGTGGACGCCACACGCCATTCTTTAATGGATACAAACCTCAGTTCTACATTCGTACAACTGACGTAACTGGCGACGCAACATTGCCTGCTGGTACCGAAATGGTTATGCCAGGAGATACGGTGAAGCTTACGGTAAAACTCATTGTTCCTGTAGCACTTGAGGCAGAACAGCGTTTCGCTATCCGTGAGGGTGGACGTACCGTAGGTGCGGGTGTGGTAACAAAGATTATCGCATAAGGAAGATAACGAGTAGAGTGAGGTTAGATTCCTTACTCAGTTAAATGATTTCAAATTTGCATAAATTTGAAATCGCGATTTGAAAAATCGTATTTAACCGGGTGTCGATTTTAATAGTCGCTTCGCTCTTTAAAAATCAGTCATGACAAAAGCAATCACAAAAAAAACTACGGATAAAGAAGTAACTCACAAGCTTCGCATTCGTGTACGCGCCTACGAAAACAAGGTTCTTGATAATTCAGTAAAACAAATTATCGATACGGCACTTCGCTACGATGCTGAGGTTATGGGGCCAACACCACTTCCTACAGAGTTTAAGAAATATACCGTTTTGCGTTCCACATTCATTTACAAAAATGCTCGTGAGCAGTTTGAGATGAGGGTGCACAAACGCTTGATTGATATTTTGGATCCAAGCGCGAAGGTTATTGAAGCACTTACGAATCTCAGCCTCCCTTCAGGTGTGAACATTGACGTGAAGATGATGTAAAACAAGGAGTGCAAGCGACTATGTTTTACGAAACCCATCTTCTGTCTTAACTATTTGATAATTCGAATAGTTAAGACAGAAGATGGGGGATGCGAATCACCAGATTCGTGGCTCGGCCATGAACTTAGAAAATAGCGCCTACGAAGTAGGCACACTAAGAGTTTATTAGTTAAAAAATCCCAACAACCCCTCCTTAGAGAGTGTGGTTGCAATGGTTCTTATGAGGAGGCAAGAGAAGATTACTCCTATCTCTCGTAAGATATATATCGTTATGAAATTTATTCTCGGAAAAAAAGAAAGTATGGTGTCTTTCGTCGGCAACGACGGGCTTGCAACTGCTGCAACACTTCTTTCTGTTGGTCCAGTATCTATTACGCAAGTGAAGTCAAAAGCGCAAGATGGATACGAGGCTATTCAGATGGGGTTTGGTACGCGTGCTGCAAAGAACATCTCAAAAGCTGTACAAGGTCACACAAAAGATATTGGATTGTTTGCGGTAATCCGTGAATTCTGTGTTGATGACACGAGCGCATGGAAAAAGGGAGATGTTATTGACGCCTCAACCTTTGAGGTAGGGGATGAAGTCACCATCTCAGGAACTTCAAAAGGGAAAGGTTTTCAAGGTGTCGTAAAGCGCCATGGTTTCCATGGAGGACGCCGTTCTCATGGACAAAAGCACTCTGAGCGTGAGCCAGGGTCTATTGGTTCAACAGGTCAGCAAAAGATTTCCAAAGGTCGTCGTATGGCAGGGCGTATGGGCGGAGACCGTATCACCGTAAAAGGGTTACGGGTACTCGGTGTCGATACTACCAATGGGAAGATCCTTGTATCAGGCTGTGTTCCAGGAGTAAGGGGAGCACTTTTAGAGATAAAGGCGCAGAATAAATAATCTTGACTACTATGGAAGCAACTATATACAACTCAAAAGGAAAAGAATCAGGGAAAATAAATTTAAACGAAAAAGTTTGGGGTCTTTCGTGGAACGCCGATCTCGTACATCAGGTTGTTGAATCGATGCGCTCAAACGCACGCATGTCAACAGCTCAGGCAAAGGATCGTAGTGCTGTCTCTGGCGGTGGTAAAAAGCCATGGGCACAGAAAGGGACAGGGCGTGCACGCCACGGTTCTTCTCGGTCACCAATCTGGCGTCACGGTGGAGTTACACACGGCCCAATGAATGAGAAGGACTACTCAAAGAAGATTAATAAAAAAGTGCGGGCAAAAGCACTGTACACGGTACTTTCTGAAAAATTCCGTAATAATGAAGTTCTTTTTATTGATGAAATTTCAATGAAAGCACCAAAGACCGCAGAAGCAAAAGGCATCATCTTGGCACTTTCAGGAGTAAAAGGTTTTGAAAAAATGCTCACCAAAAAACGCAACGCTGCTTATTTTGCAACCGCAGAAAAATCAGAGATGGTAAGCAAGAGTTTTTCAAATTTTGGGAATATTGATTTCGATGCTGTTGAGAACATGAACCCTATTGATCTTTTAAATCACAAATATGTGGTTATTGTAAGCCCCGAGAAAGCCATCAGTTTTATTGAAGGTAAACTCGCTGTTGCAACTCCTGCTAAATAATCCCTACTATCATGGCTATTTTCAAAAAAACAATAAAAGAAGTTAAAGAACAGAAACCTGCTTCGAAACAAAAGAAGACTGAGATCGGTCTTGGAGAGCGCGTGAATGTTCTCGTACGTCCGCACATTACCGAGAAGGCTGCTATCCTTGCGGAAAAGGGCACCTACGTATTTGAGGTTGCCCGCACCACAAATAAGATTGAAATTGCAAAGGCGATAGAAGCACTTTATAAGGTAGTTCCGGTCAGAGTGAATATCGTAAATCTCCCTAACACTCGTGTGTTTGTGCGTGGGAAGAATGGGGTAAAAGCAGGTATCCGTAAGGCGTTGGTCACGCTTAAGGAAGGGGACAAGATTGAGATTGTATAGGAAAATAAGAGCATAGCGAATATATTTTCCATACCCTGTTAAATGATTTCAAATGAGTATGAATTTTTACTACGTCTACGTTTTACGTTCAGGCAAAGATAAAAACTTCTACGTTGGAT
>JAVHQE010000094.1:0-2565 GCA_036170975.1 Minisyncoccota bacterium
ATCATACGTATGAACATAAACACTTCGGCTCATTCCCCTAACGTAACCCCCCCCCCGCACTATTTTGCAAACGAATCTTGTCCCTGTTTTGCATAAAATAAAAAGTGTTTATATCTTTTGGTATAGTATATACCATCTTGTTCCAAAAACTCACCGCTACACCCTCGCACTTAAAATCGACACTCTCTTTGTAGAGCTCATTGAAATGTCGGCGAGTGCATCATTTACACAAAAACAAGATAAAATCCCATATCTCCGTACCGCCATCCGCAAACTCGACACGCTCAAAATCTTGCTCATGGTACTTTGGGAAACGAGATCTATTGATACTAAAAAATACGAACTACTCTCAACCCCTCTTGATGAAGTAGGTAAAATGCTTGGCGGGTGGCTCGGTCAAGTAGAAAAACATACTCCCCAGACGCGAGGCCGAGGGAGTAATGAAAAATGATAGAGAATTGCGACAAAGGAACACAAATCGCACGTCCGCATTCCAGACATAGTCAGGATTGCCATTGTTGCCGTTCAAGTACTGCCTGCCGTCATCGTTCCGCTTCACGTTGAAGAGTTTGCGGTTGTCGTTCGAGTCGATTATATACAGGGTGCCTTCCGTGCCACCACCCATCGAATACTCTTTGGGTTGAATATTATTTCGCATCACAATGCGCCAGCACTCTGTACCAAGTATCTTCATTTTTGGTCAGAAATTTTACTCGCCTTACGGATCGAAAATCTTCTGACATGATTTTTATGTTTCAAAAATCAAAGTGTCTGCATGTGCCACGCTATTAGCAACCGTTGGTCACCAATATTCTCGACATATGGATACTGATTTCGGTGGCAAGCAACTATAGTCGCTCACACATGTACCTACTTTCACTCTACAGTATACAAACAAAAAGGACGCCGAGTAAACTCAGCGTCCGAGGACTAAGGCCAAAGGTTCAAAGAGAACCAAATGACTAAGTCCTAAGTACTTACTTGCGACAAAGGAACACAAATCGCACGTCCGCATTCCAGACATAGTCAGGATTGCCATTGTTGCCGTTCAAGTACTGCCTGCCGTCATCGTTCCGCTTCACGTTGAAGAGTTTGCGGTTGTCGTTCGAGTCGATTATATACAGGGTGCCTTCCGTGCCACCACCCATCGAATACTCTTTGGGTTGAATATTATTTCGCATCACAATGCGCCAGCACTCTGTACCAAGTATCTTCATTTTTGGTCAGAAATTTTACTCGCCTTACGGATCGAAAATCTTCTGACATGATTTTTATGTTTCAAAAATCAAAGTGTCTGCATGTGCCACGCTATTAGCAACCGTTGGTCACCAATATTCTCGACATATGGATACTGATTTCGGTGGCAAGCAACTATAGTCGCTCACACATGTACCTACTTTCACTCTACAGTATACAAACAAAAAGGACGCCGAGTAAACTCAGCGTCCGAGGACTAAGGCCAAAGGTTCAAAGAGAACCAAATGACTAAGTCCTAAGTACTTACTTGCGACGAAGGAACACAAACCGCACGTCCGCAGGCCAGACACAGCCAGGATAGCCATAGAAGCCGTCCAAGTACTGCTCGCCGTCACCGCTCCGCTTCACGTTGAAGAGTCCGCGGCTGTCGTCCGAGTCGATCATGGGCTCCATCGCAATGACAAGCCATTCACCCTTCGGCTGGTCCGTGTACTGCAAACGCAGTTGCGGACCGACTTCGGGTGGGCAGAGGTCCAGTCCGAGCTCTTGGGCACGAACGTAGATGTCTTTGCGAGTTGCACCGTCCTTGAAGCCGAGTTCGGCGACGGAGGCAACGACCAGTTCAACTTCTGTTTCTTCCGATCTTGCCGTAAAGGCGTGCTTTCCGAGGATGTCGTTACCCCAATCGCCAATATACATTCCTGCAGCTTTGATGGCTACGCGGAAGTCGTCGGCTGTTTTGAGACCAGTGCCGAGCTTAATGGTTTTCCAGATGGCAAAACCTTGTTCTGGCGGACAAAGAGGAGCGAGAACTTTTTTGAGAGCCTTCGGATTCTGAATCCAGCCTTGCATCACATCCGAAGACATCTCGGGCATGTTTTGCGCGACCATTGCAAGAAATTTGGCGGTCTGTTTATGATAGGTGTTCTGCATAGCAGTTTTCTCCTTTTTCGATTGTGCTATCCAACCAGTAACCGATACGGTTAGTAGTCATAGCCAGGAAACGCCGATTTATGTCGAGAACTTCATCACAACTTTCGTTGTTCAAAATCTTTCGACATGATTTTTGTCGCATAAAAATCAGCATCTTTTGGCTATGACTACATACTCAAAGAACTACATATAGTATACACGAAACTGTGGTTTTGTCAAGTGGTTTGCTTTCCCGTACTTTTGTAGTAGAGTACGATATAAGTTATTAGTTTTTAGAGACTAGAGGGTTTATCTCTTCTTTATAAACTTTTAACTTCTGCAGAGTAAGTTTAAGGTTTCGTAGTTTGCTCTCGCGTTGTTATGCTTAGTCTAAATATAATAACAACTTGGGTAATACGGTGCGGAGGAAGTTTAAGGTTTCGTAGTTTGCTCTCG
>JAVHQE010000095.1:0-864 GCA_036170975.1 Minisyncoccota bacterium
AAAGCGCGAACCCAAAAACACCGTCTAGGTGTTTTTCGCTTTGTGCCAGGCGGAGCCATGTTTTGTGTACTCACAAAATGGCGAGCCGGGGTCGAGGATACTTAGTCCTCGCAGTGTGTACCCACACGAGAAGACTTAGTAATCCGTGACCACAAGTATAAGCGCGAACCCAAAAACACCGTCTAGGTGTTTTTCGCTTTGTGCCATGACCCGTAGGTCAATTTGGTAATTGAGGAGCGATATTTTTCGAGTACGAAAAATGGCGAGCCAGGCGATTAGAAAATCGTGTCGGGAGACTTCGTGAAAATTTTTCGACCCAGTAGGTCAATGTCCTCATTGAGTGACGACGAGAAAATTATTCCTGACCACAAGTATAAGCGCGAACCCAAAAACACCGTCTAGGTGTTTTTCGCTTTGTGCCATGACCCGTAGGTCAATTTGGTAATTGAGGAGTGATGTTTTGTTACTGGTGGGCGCGGGATGTTTGGCTACGAATATTCTCCTTGTCGTCACAAGAAGAATTTCTTAGCCTCAGCTCGCCCATTTTTTCTGCTGAAAAAATATGACTGTGCTTTTCAAATCCCTACATAGGCAAAGCAGTTTGCCTATTCATCGCCCACAAAAAAGAAAGTACCCGATTTTTATCGGGTACTTTCTTTTTTGTGGGCGATGAGGGATGTTTGGTTACGAGTATTTTTCTGTTGAAAAATCTCGCAACCCCACCTCGTGCCGTCGCACTCCGGTTTTCAAATCCCCCATCTGCCACACAAACAAAAAGACACCAATGTTTCCATTGATGTCTCATGTTTGTGGGCGCGGGATGTTTGGCTACGAATATTCTCCTTGTCGTCACAAGAAGAATTT
>JAVHQE010000095.1:964-2506 GCA_036170975.1 Minisyncoccota bacterium
GCCACACAAACAAAAAGACACCAATGTTTCCATTGATGTCTCATGTTTGTGGGCGATGAGGGATTTGAACCCCCGACCTTCGCTGTGTAAAAGCGCTGCTCTACCAACTGAGCTAATCGCCCGAATATTTCTAATTACCTCCCAAACCTACAAAAACAACAATACACTATTCTTTTGGGAAATTCAACTACGCGTATTGGCATTTCTATAGAAGTGGTCTCCTTTGATAATGGGCATTATGGTGCTATTGTATATTTTGGTAGAACTCAATATTATCAACAGGGAGGTTGCTATGGGATTTCACATGTTTTTTGGCCTTTTTCTTGGCGGTTTTTTGTTTGCACTTTGTATTATTGGTCTTGTGGAAATGCTTGATTGGCATAAAGAGCGCAAAGACTTGTACCCTTTTTTAAAGGAAGTACGGCGTCGCAAATTGAAAATCATTCTTTGTTACTTTATCGCCTTTTTCTTTGGTTGTAGCGTCGCTCTTCGTTGGGGTGATTTACTTCACGACCCCTTTTACCGAGTACGACTTTGGTGGCATCGTTTATGGGTTCGCAAGAATGAGTTCCATTCGTCGCTTGATATGGACGTCATTGCTATGGCGAACATGAATCCTCGCCAACAGGAAGTGTATAGACGGGACCTCATAAGGAGGCGGAACATTGCTCACTCTCGCGATATGGACGAGTAGTTTTAAGGGGTCACCACGACTCCTTTTTTCTTTACTCATTTCGGTATACTATAAACCCTATGCAAAAGCGTCTTGAATGTCAGGTTTTTGGTCGTGTACAATTGGTGATGTTTCGTGATTTTATAAAACGCAATGCTCGCGCGCGAGGGCTTGTTGGTACGGTAAAAAATAATCCTGATGGCTCTGTGTCTATCATTGTAGAAGGAGAGGAAACTCCTCTTCAAGAACTTCTCGGTTGTGCAAAAAAAGGACCACTCCTTTCTCGAGTTGATCACGTTGAGGAAAAATGGTCTGAGCCCTTGGGTGACTATAAAAAATTTGATATTCTGTATTAATTACCATCAACTAACATGTCTGAAAAAGAAATATCATGCGTGGGAATTATTATGGACGGGAATCGTCGTTGGGCACGGGCGCACAATAAGCCTGTGTTCGAGGGGCATAACGAAGGATACAAGAGACTTCAGGAGACGATAAGATGGGTACGCGAAAAAGGGATTCAGCACATTGTTGCGTACGCTTTTTCTACAGAAAATTGGAAGAGGAGCGAAGAGGAGGTTGGATACCTTATGAAACTATTCCGCTCTATTCTTGAAAACGAAACTCAGAAGATGATTGATGAGCATATTCGCGTTCGCTTTATCGGTGATCGTACGCGTTTCAGTGAGGACATGCAGAAAGGAATGGAGCGCATGGAAAGTGCAACAGAAGATTCATATGATGTCACGCTCTATATGGCAATGTCGTATGGTGGGAGAGCAGAGATTGTGCATGCCACAAACGAGCTCTTAAAAGAGGGGAAAGAACACATCAGAGAGGACGATTATTCGAAGAAGCTCTGGTCGTAT
>JAVHQE010000096.1:0-11387 GCA_036170975.1 Minisyncoccota bacterium
CTGCTATACTTGTCTTATGTGAGTGCGAAGGAGGAAACTCTTTTGCGTTTCAACAAACGAATGTCTGCGTAAACCCCCACGAAAGTGGGGTTTTGCGTTTTTATAGTAAATCGCTTACAATAGATGGGTCTCTTCGTGTATTCCTATGGCTAGCGGTAGCACTCACATATTAGACATTTGTTGGAGTTCGCACCCGCTGGCCTTATGAGTACATGAATTTTAAAAAAATCCCCCAAATTGCCGAATGGCAGTTTGGGGGATTTTTCGTTATGATACAGAGTATATGGCATTAGAAATTTTAAGAAATATTCACCTCGCGCCCTTTACGACAATGCGTGTAGGGGGAGATACTCAGTACTTTGCACGCGTACAGAGTGTCGAAGAGTTAAAAGAAGCATTACTTTTTGCTCAAAACCAAGGGATCCCTTTTTTTATACTTGGAGGTGGGTCGAATGTTGTCGTCTCTGATGCGGGGTACGCGGGGTTGGTAATAAAAAATGAAATAAAAGGAATTTCTTGTGCAGACGATGTGGTAACTGCTGGTGCAGGCGAGGTGTGGGACGAGGTAGTGAGGGAAGCCTCCTCACGCAATCTTTGGGGTATTGAAAACTTATCCCTTGTACCAGGTACTGTTGGTGGTGCTGTGGTGCAAAATATTGGAGCATACGGCGTAGAAGCATGCGACACAATCCTCTCTGTCGAGGTATTTGATGTTGAAACGATGAGTACAAAAAATTTTTTACAAGAAGAATGTTTTTTTGGATATCGTGAAAGTATTTTTAAAAAAAATAAAAATTTTATTGTTACGCATGTTTCTTTTTTGTTGAGTCAAGAAAAAAAAGTACGCATTGACTATGAAGATGTAAAAAAGTTTTTTGAAGAACGCACAAAAAATAAAATGAGACAGGAGTGTGTAGATGACGAACCCTCACTACAAGAGATTCGCGAAGCAATCGTCGCGATACGTACAGCAAAGATGCCAGTGTATCCGATAGGGACAGCGGGATCATTTTTTAAAAACCCTGTCATCTCTGCCGAGAGCTACGAAATACTCAAAAAAACGTACCCCGAAATAAAGGCCTATATACAAGCCGATACTACGGTAAAGCTTGCTGCTGCATGGCTTTTTGACAAGGTGGGTGGTTGGCGAGGCATGCGTCGTGGTGATGCAGGAGTGCATGAAAAGCAAGCACTCATTCTCGTGAATTATGGTCGTGCATCAGCAGAAGAAATATTTTTACTTGCAGAGGAAATGAAGCGGGACATCAAAGAAAAAACAAATGTCGACATTGAAGAAGAAGTGGTTGTTATGAAATAATTTTTTGTCGATGAAGAAAAATAAAAAATATTTTTTATAAAAATAAAAATAAAAAAGTTATCCACAGTTATTTTTAAAAAAACTATTGTGTTTGATTTATAGATGCGAGATAATAATGATAGATCACAGTACAACGTGTGAAAGAAATTTTACACAAACGATGATCCAATAATTGTACGCGAGCGATGATGAGATTTACTCATACATACTCGGGTCGAGTATTATTGTAGAAAATTAATTTACATACATGAGTTGCGTGGAGTTTCAATTCCACTCAACTCATACAAAAAATATGGCAGTAAAGAAAGCAGTAAAGAAGGTTGCAAAGAAAGCAGTAAAGAAGGTTGCAAAGAAAGCAGTAAAGAAGGTTGCAAAGAAAGCAGTAAAGAAAACTGCAAAGCGCGCATAAATTCGCACTAACAAAAAACCCGCTTCGGCGGGTTTTTTGTTTGCACAGGCGTTACCTAGACGGCCAGTCTTCCAAGGAAGGCAATTCCTTCTTTTTCGTTTTTCACTCCGTTCTATTTTTATGCTAAACTACACCCATGTCATTTTTACATACAATATTAGGGGGAGGAGGAGTGGCGGGGAAATACGCACCATTGATCAAGAAAATCAATGCTTTTGAACCTGCTTTACAGGCGCTCTCTGACCAAGAACTCCGCGAAAAGACCGTAGAGTTTCGTGGGCGCCTCGTAGAAGGGGAAACAGAAGACGACCTTTTACCAGAGGCATTTGCCGTGGTACGGGAGGCTTCGCGCCGTACTCTCGGCCAGCGACACTACGATGTGCAACTTTTAGGAGGTATTGCCCTCCATCAAGGGAAAATTGCTGAGATGATGACGGGTGAAGGAAAAACTCTTGTTGCGACACTTCCTGCATACTTAAATGCACTTCCTGGGAAAGGAGTACATGTTGTCACCGTGAATGATTATTTGTCGCGTCGTGATGCTACGTGGATGGGACAAATTTATTCTTTCCTCGGTCTTTCTGTTGGAGTACTCAATCACACCTCTTCCTATCTATATACGGCAGAGCCAAACAAGGAAGAACTCGCTACCCTTGACGCTGTGCGCGATGAAGTCGGTTCATTTAAGGTTGTGCATGAGTTTATGCGACCATGTTCAAAGCAAGATGCGTATCGTGCTGATATTACTTATGGTACGAACAACGAGTTTGGTTTTGATTATTTGCGTGACAACGTTGCGTACGCATCTGCTGATCTGGCACAGCGCGACTACCACTTCGCTATCGTCGATGAAATTGATTCCATTTTGATTGATGAAGCACGCACTCCTCTTATTATTTCTGCTCCCTCTGGTGATGCGGAAAATCTCTACACGGTATTTGCGGGAATTGCTACAAAATTGAAAGAAGGAGAGCACTACACGGTAGATGAAAAATTGAAAGCAATACAGATTAATGACGCAGGTATTACGCGTGCAGAGGAGATTTTGGGGGTTGAAAATATTTATACGGAACGTGGGGTGAAGTATGTGCATCATTTAGACACTGCAGTGCGTGCGCAAGCGCTCTTTCAGCGTGACAAGGAGTATGTAGTGCAAAACGATGAGGTGATTATTGTTGATGAGTTTACAGGGCGTTTACAGCCGGGCCGTCGTTGGTCAGAGGGACTTCATCAGGCCGTAGAGGCAAAAGAAGGCGTGAAGATACAGCAAGAGTCACGGACATTTGCATCGATTACTTTTCAGAATTATTTCCGCCTCTACGGGAAGCTTACGGGAATGACCGGAACCGCAGAAACTTCAAGTGAAGAGTTCTTCAAAGTGTATGGGCTTGAGGTGGTGTCTATTCCCACTAACAGAAAAGTCGCGCGTATTGACCGTACTGACCTTATTTTTCAAACAGAAAAAGGAAAGTTTCAAGCCATCGCGCGTAAGGTGAAAGAACTCAATGCAAAGGGACAGCCAGTGCTTATTGGCACCGTGTCAATCGAAAAGAACGAGCTTCTCTCTGAATACCTACGCCGTGAAGGAGTACCCCATGAATTGTTGAATGCAAAAAATCATGAGCGTGAGGGTGAAATCGTTGCGCAAGCAGGACGCAAGGGGAGTGTGGTCATTGCTACGAACATGGCAGGTCGTGGAGTGGATATTAAGCTGGGAGGCAATCCTGGTTCAAAAGAAGCATACGAAGAAGTCAAAGCACTCGGTGGCCTCTTTGTTTTGGGCACCGAGCGTCATGAAGCACGCCGTATCGATAACCAGCTTCGTGGGCGCTCTGGTCGCCAAGGGGATCCAGGGGAGACACAGTTTTTTGTTTCTATGGAGGACAGCTTGATGCGCGTCTTTGCTTCTGATGTGGTGAAAAACATGATGGGGAAGCTCGGTATTCCTGAAGATGAAGCAATTCAGAATAAGATGATTTCGCGATCGCTTGAAACAGCACAGGAAAAAATCGAGGGATTTCATTTTGATTCCCGTAAACACGTACTCTCGTATGATGACGTGATGTCGAAACAGCGCGCCTATGTATATGGTATGCGTCGGGGTATTCTCATGGGAGAAATTGATGTGGTGAAGGAATACCTTTTGGGTGTCATTGCAGGAGATCCTGGAATTACAAGACTTGCTGAAGAAAAAGTTGCAACGCTGGGCGAAGTGGAATTTTATAATGCAGTGCGACGCTTAGTGCTTCAAGTTGTCGATATGATGTGGATGGAGCATTTGGATGCGATGGAATACCTGAAGTCATCGGTGAATTTGCGCGCATACGGTCAACGTGACCCCCTTGTTGAGTATAAAAAAGAAGGACTTCGTATGTTCCGTGAGATGAAAGAGTCTGTACAGAATGAAGTATTACGCGTGCTTCCGGTCATTGGCGCAGGGGCGTTTGTGAAAGAGGAAGAGCAGGCACGGGAGATTGTAAAGCATACTACCGAGGTTGGAGGAGGGGAGGATGAGGCTTCAACCGCAACACCTATTTATGCAGACAAGACAGGAAGGAATGATCTTTGTCCTTGTGGGAGTGGAAAGAAATTCAAAAAGTGTCACGGTGCGTAGGTTAGATGCTTTTTGGGTAGGTTTGATGGGTCAAGGGAAAATACAACCAAAAAATGCATTTGACAGTTCGTAAAGCGTAGTGTGAAATAACCATTGATAAATAAGGATATTCATAATAAAATACCTAAAAAACAAGCTGAAAAAGGGATAAAAACACTTGACTTTTTTGTGTGACTATGATAGCATAAACAAATCGTCAGTAGAGATTAAGTGCACCTTTAGTTGGGTGCTTTTTTCTTGAAAGAGATTTGTGCTGTGACTACACTAGCCACGCGTAACATAATCTCGCGAAATGAGGTCTACCTATATCGAGTTTGGCAAAGGCCACGATAAGTCTAGGGCACTGCGATTTCTTTGGTTGAGTACAACCTTAAGAAATCGGGAGCATCTATTGCCACATCATGGAAAATACAAAACAATTCGTTCGTGGGCTCGTCCTTCTCCCGTTCCTTACGGTAGGATCACCCCTCGCAATGTTTCATAATAATGTTGTTGCCTTCGCTCCAGAAGCGCAATCTACGTACGTTTCCCTCTCAGAAGAACACGCGAAAAAGATTGATGCGTATTTTTCTGCGCGTGCGATGCCTCTTGAAGGGTATGGTGCAAAAATGGTGAAAGTTGCGGAAGAGAATAATATCGACTGGCGTCTTTTACCTGCTATTGCTATCAAGGAATCCACGGGGGGGAAGTTCGCTTGCCATAACAACCCTTTTGGTTGGGGTTCTTGCCAGATAAAATTTAAGAATTTCGATGAAGCAATCGATACGGTTGCGATGAATCTCGGCGGGAACAATCCTGCAACTGAGCGTTTTTATAAAAATATTGAAACAAAAGTAAAGCTTCATCATTACAACGGAACCGTGGTTCCCACCTATACACATGAAGTCATGGAGTTTATGGACTTGATTGAACAGGGGGCCTAGCAGGGGAATTTAAATAGTTACTTTATAGTAAAGTCTAAATCACCAGATTTACGTCTTGGGCGTAATCTCTTAGAGGCTAGCACGCGAAGCAATCCAGTATTGTGCCCCTCCCCCGCATGTCTTTGCGAGGAGGTACTCAGACGCGGCAATCTAGCTTCCTTGGGTTCATGGTTTGCTTCGAGTACTCGCAAAGACGATGCAGGTAAAACATACAGGGTTGTATTGTCATTGTTGACTTAACAAAGACGATGCAAAAAAATACAAGGTTTTGGAATTCAAAGTAACTAAATAAAATAGCCCTCTACAAAAACACCCGCCATAATGGCGGGTGTTTTTGTAGAGGGCGGGAAATAGAATGGTTATTTCTTGGTACTTGTTGCCGATGCTTCTGCTGCCGCTTTGTCGCGGGCCTCACGAAACTTCTTAAGTTCAGGGATTATTTTCTCCACGTCTTCAGGACTCTTGAATCCATAGTAAGGTTCGTCCCATATAACGAGTGCGGGGAGAGTGTTCCGTACGCCATGAATGGACTTCATTGTTTTGACCGCAGAGAGGTCGAGGTTGTAGTCGAATGCGTAGATGCGGAGCTCTGGATATTCCTCGCGGAGCTTAGTCAGGACGTACCCCTCTCGTTTGCAGTCATTGCAATCTCCCTTGTTGGAATAGAAGTATATGACGGTAATAGGTTTTACGCCACACTTCTCGTTTACTTGTGCTACGAGAAGATAGTCCTTAATTTGTAAAAGAGAGTAGTATTTTTTGAGACTGATCACCTCCTCGTTTTTTTCTCCAAGACTGTCTTCCATGTAAGCAAGTTTTTGCGCGAGAGAGTTGAGCTCTTCAGAAAATGCGGTTGAGTGGTCGATTGCTTTGCAGGAGGATTCTTTAAGAAGTGCAAATTGTGTTTCCGATGAAAGAATATCAAGAGATATTTTATTCTCAACAGATTTTACTTCAGCGAGACGGCTTTGTTCAAAACGACCGCTAATCATGAGCGCACCAAAAAAAACGGTTGCGGTGATGACAAAGGCTAAAACGTATTTTTTTGTTTCTATTTTTGCGCGCATGGTTTTAATAGGGTATGAATGATTATCAGGTTAGCGCCACTTGCTCTCGCGGGAGAGCGCAACATTGATAAGAGCGCGGATAAACCAGATAGGAGCAACAATACCATAAAGCAAAATGAAATAGAAGATACCTGAGCTAGGGCGGAAACGCCCTTCGGCGAGGATCACGCCATTCCAAATAATAAAGATACCCAACCCGAGGAACATGTAGGAGAGAATCGCCATAAAGTCCGTATTGAAGTAGAACGAGTTTGCGTTGGGGATTGCGCTCATGAATCCGACTGTTGCTATTTGGACTATTTTGTCGGCGATACTCCTGACCGCGTGAAAGGCGATGAAACTAAAATTGTAGAGAAATATAAATACGCCAAAAAAAGATATAGGAAGCGTAATCATACCAAGAATACCGTACTCACGACGGAACATCATGAAGCGATAATCGAGCGTGTTTTTCATGGTGCCGTATGCCCAGCGAAGGCGTTGGCGATAGAGCTTGTAGAGTGTTGCAGGGGATGAAGTGTAAACCTGCGCCGTGTGCACGTTGCGAATGCGTAGATGATGGGACTGCATACGAAGGGCGAACTCCATGTCCTCGGTATTGTGCGCCTTTTTATAAAGTCCAATTTTTGCAAATACTTCACGACGAAAAATAGAAAATGGCCCCGGGGTAACGTTGATGGCGTCGAGGGGGGAGAGCATCCGTTTCAAAAAAGCCCCCGTGTGGTATTCGGTTTTCTGCATTTTTTGGAGAATTGTTTTTGGTTCGTGCACAACGAGCATGGGAGTTACTGCCATGGTGTCACGATCCTCGTTGAATGCCCGGGCTATTTCGTGGAGCGCGTCCTTGTCTACAAAAGAGTCTGCGTCAAGACAGCCAATGAGGTCAGCCTTCGAATTTTCGATACCAAAATTAACCGCAGTATGTTTCCCCCCGTTTTCCTTATGGAAGAGTTTTATTTGAGGATTGCCTACAAACTTTTGTGCTACTTCCCACGTGCGGTCGGTGGAGCCGTCGTCAATAATAAAAATTTCTAATTTGTTTTTTGGGTAATGAAGACGAAGGAGGGAGTCGATAGTTTTTGAAATAGTTTTTTCCTCATTCCAACAAGGAACAATAATGGTCGTAGAGGGGTAATAGGAAAGTTTTTCATGTAGTTTTTTCGTGCTTAGTTTAAGGCGTTCCTCAAAAAAGGTAATAAGGAAAAATACCTCGAGATAGAGCGAGAAAAAAAGAAAAATATAGAGAATGTCGTTGAACAATGTTTCGACCACTGTGGTGTGCGTTAAAGAATAACCCGCTTTGCGGGTGGTTATCATTTCACCCTTACTATACCAGATATTCTAGAAATGGACAAAATTCCGTAATTATAATGGGGTGTGCTAGAATATCGCTATATGGAACATTCTGTTATCAAAAATGCGGAGGTGTTGGGGACGACACCGCTTCGTAAAGATGCTCTCGCTATCCTGGAAGCGGGATATCGCGCAATTATGACCAAAGAGGTGATGCGCAACCGCATTGATATTGACGAGTTACAGCTTACGATAGACGGACAGTCCTTTCCTTTTGGCGCGTATGAGCGTGTGTTTTTTGTGGGGATTGGGAAATGCGCGCTTGATGCGGGGAAGGTGATAGAAGAGAAACTTGGTGCATGGCTTACCAACGGAATCATCTTGGACGTGCGGGGTGCACCACTTCGCAAAATGCGTTCCTATGTTGGCACACACCCTTTTCCTTCTGAGCAAAATGTTGAGGTCGCTACTTCGATTGCAAAAATGCTTGAAGGACTTACAGACCGTGACTTGTTGATCACCGTCGTGTCGGGCGGTGCTTCCTCACTTCTCTGCTTACCTCATGATATTTCGTGCGATACCGTTACGCTTATTACGAAGACCTTGATGGAGGGTGGCGCAACAATTGATGAACTCAACAAAGTTCGCAAGCACACCTCAAAAATTCAAGGAGGACAATTTGCCAAAATGGCGTTTCCTGCGACGGTCATCTCACTTATCTTTTCTGACGTGCCGGGGGATGATATTAGTATGGTCGCCTCGGGTCCAACGGTGATGGATACCACCACAATGGCAGATGCGCACGCTGTACTTGAAAAATATGATATTGAAAAAATATGTAAGATACCACACTGTGGACTTATTGAGACACCCAAGGAAGAAAAATATTTTGAGCGGGTACATAACATTCTTTTTGTTACGAATGAGACCGCGTTGATTGCAATGCAAGAGGAAGCAGAAAAGAGAGGGTATGTCGCGAGGATTGAGAGTGTGAGTCTTCAGGGTGAGGCCCGCGAAGTAGGTGCACTTTTGGCGCGTGAGGCAACCGATCAAAAAACCTGCAGACTTTTTGGTGGAGAAACGACGGTGACGGTACATAAGCCAGGCAAAGGAGGACGGTGCCAAGAAGCCGTATTGGGAGCATTGCCGGTTGTTGGCGAACACGCGTTGTTCGTGGCGGCAACTTCGGACGGTTGGGACAATACGCCGTTTGCGGGTGCGATAGGTGATACGGAAGTGTTGGTTCGCGCTCGTGAGCTTGATCTTGATCCTTTCGTTGCGGGCGAAGAGAATCAAGCATTTGATTTTTTTGAGAAAACAGGAGCACATATTGATACCGGACGCACGGGCGCAAATGTCTCGGACTGGTACTTCACGATTACGGAATAATTACGAATCTTGCCAGACGCATGATATACTACTAAAATGAAGATTGCATATTTTTATAATGAAGATTGGGAGATAGGGTATGTAAAGGAGCGACTCCCTGATCAAGAGATTCTTTTTTTGAAAGGATCAACGACCGACTATTCACAAGTAGGTGATCCAGAGGTAGGTATTTTGTCTGTTTTTGTAAATTCACCAGTAGGGAAGGATGAGCTTGATCGTTTCCCAAACCTAAAACACATCGCAACCCGCTCAACGGGGTTTGATCATATTGATTGCGGTGAAGCAAGAGCGCGAGGAATTAGTATTTCGTATGTTCCTGCCTATGGAGAAAATACGGTTGCAGAATTTGCGATGGCACTTCTCCTTACGGTTTCTCGCAGAATGTATGAATGTATTAAAAAAGTTCAAGATGATGGGCTTTTTTCGCAAGATGGTCTTCGCGGATTTGATTTAAAAGGAAAAACAATAGGGATTATGGGGACAGGGCGTATTGGTGCGCATATGATTCGTATGGCGAAGGGGTTTGATATGAAGGTTATTGCTTTTGATTTGTACCCAAAACAGAGTATGGCGCAGGAGCTTGGTTTTTCGTATGTAACACTTGATGAGCTTTTTGTTCAGTCGGACATTGTGAGCCTCCACTTACCCTATATAAAAGAGACACATCATATTATTAACAAAGAAAGTATTCGAAAAATGAAGAAGGGCAGTGTGCTCATCAATACGGCACGTGGAGGGCTGATAGAGACTGAGGCGCTTGCAGAAGGGCTCCGCGAGGGAATTCTCCTGGGCGTTGGATTGGATGTTCTCGTAGAGGAAGCTTTTGTAGAAGATGAGGAACGGCTACTTTTTGAAGCACACCCAAAAGAAGAAGACTTAAAGACAATTCTCGCGAACCATTATTTAATTGCACACCCTCGCACGATTATTACACCCCATAATGCTTTTAATACTGATGAGGCAATTCGTCGAATCCTTGATACGGTTGTGGGGAACATAAAAGCATATGGAGAACATCATATGATAAACTTAATTCCGTAAATAATTTTAATTTATAAAAGCGTATGCGCTTACTGGCTAAATGGATTATTATCGCTCTTGCATTTTTGACACTCCCGAACTTTATTCCGGGGATTTTTGTGGCATCATTCCAGACCGCGCTCATCGTCGCTTTCTTCTGGGGGGTTGCAAATTTGATTATTAAGCCGGTTCTTCTTTTGGTGCTTCTCCCTATTACCCTCCTTACGCTTGGCTTGTTTACGTTTGTCGTAAATGCACTGCTCTTTTGGGGGATCGGTAATGTCGTGCAGGGATTTTCTGTCGGGGGTTTTGTCCCCGCATTTTTGGGTGCACTCGTCATGACGGCTGTTCATGTTGTTGCAAACTTTTTGCTCAAGGAAAACGATTAAAAAATATGGAGAACCTTACGATTGAACACATTATTCCTTTTGTAGAGATGCATCGTCAGGTGGGGTACCTCATTTTATTTTTGATTATGGTGGTTGAGGGAGAAATGTTCATTATTCTTGCAGGAATCCTTGCGCATTTGAAAGTTTTTGACATCGGAGATGTCATTTGGATAACATTCCTCGGGGTGCTTTTGGGAGATCTTTTATGGTATCAGTTGGGTGTCTTTATTTCTGGTCCAGGTAAGTTTCCTGACATTGTGCGTTTTGCGGAGAAGACGGTACTATCCTTTCTTCCGCGTTTTCGAGAAAAACCATTTAAATCTATCTTTCTCTCTAAATTTATCTATGGGGCAAATCATACCACCCTTATTCTTTCAGGTGTCCTTAAGGTGAAATTTAGAATTTTTGTAGAAGCGGAGATTATTGCGTCAGTTATTTGGGTGCTTATTTTTTCAGCAGTGGGATATTTCTTTGGGTATGCAGTACTTGCGGTAACACATAAGGTTTCGCACTTTATTTTGATAGCGGTGATTTTTATGGTAGGGTTTGTCTTGATTCAGCGTTTTATATCGAAACGCTATGGGGAATATGAGCACGAACATGAAAAAGAAAATAGTGACGCATAGCGGGAATTTTCATACGGATGAAGTTTTTGCGTGTGCCGTACTCTCACTTTTGCATGATGGTAACGTCGAAGTAGTGCGTAGTCGTGACCCAGAAGTGTGGGCAACAGGGGATTATGTGGTTGATGTCGGTGGTGAATACGATCCTGTACGAGGGCTTTTTGACCATCATCAAATCGGAGGAGCAGGAAAACGTGAAAATGGCATCCCGTATTCTTCGTTTGGCCTCATCTGGAAGGAATATGGGGAGAAGTTGTGCGGAGGTATCTATCAGTCCTACTATATTGATGAAAAATTAGTACAACCCGTAGACGCAGCAGATAACGGTATCAATACATTTGA
>JAVHQE010000097.1:0-11342 GCA_036170975.1 Minisyncoccota bacterium
ACTGTGTCATGGGCCCGGGTCATACCCTGTGGTCTCTGCCACAGGGTCGTTGATTTAAAATATGCAAAAAATAGCTACACGTATATTTATATATTCATCAATTACTTTTGGTATCATAGGAATTTTGATGGTGTTATCTGGAACGATACCAGATGGAAACAAGACGACTTTTTTAAGTCAAATACTAGGTAAGTTACTATTTACCAGTGTTTTTATTATATTACCTTCATTTGCATTAAGTATTGCTGGTAAGTATCTGGGGGATAAATTCTAGTTTCCAATCTAACTATATAAAATATATGATACATGGAAATTTTCTTGGGGCGGCGATTGTCGCAATAATCTACACCGTTTATATGGTAATGAACCCTAGTGCAGCGGGGTCAAAGACGACGTTCGTGGTAAGTTTGATAATCCTCAATGCTCTGACTATCATATTGATGCATTTCGCGTTTAAATAAAAACGGTAGTTACTCTAGGGCAAAAGTCACGGACAAAATCTTGAGGAGTCCTTTTTCTCGCAAACAAAAAACCGCCAGCATACCCAATGGTGGATATTGCCGACGGCTGTGCACTTAAATGCGTGTTTTCCCTTTTTTATTTATTGCTACATAATGGGGGACATTAAACTGATTCCGCACTTTTTTCAAAAGCTCTGTTGTCGTGCTTCCTGTGAGGACAACTTTTTCGCCCCCATTCTGGTGAATAACAGCTTTCTTCCCGCTCGTACTTTTGCGACCACCTCCGACGGCACCATTGCCGTGTTTGCGATGAGAAGAAATGGTAATCGTAAGCCCCATATTTTTTGGCTCAACTTTGTAAGTCATCACGTATCCCCTTTGTAATTAAAAATTACTACGAACAAAATACTACGCTTAGATTGTTGTTTTGTCAATGAATGCACAGAGGTGAGCTTATTCTAAGAAATATTTTTTAGATTGATGTATAATAGAGCCACTGTAGTGGTGATCTGCCGTATAGGCAAGGGTCTTTTATCAACTAATCTTCAAAAAACAAATATGAAACAATTTTTAATTTTAAAATCGTTTACTCGCATTGCGTTCTTCGCAACTTTTCTGTTTGCATCTTCGAGTATTGCGTACGCATTTATAACCCCAACCTTAAACCTTTCGGCTACAGGGAACGGTGATTCTGTCCAACTGAGCGTGACGGGGGACGCTAACGCAAGTGTTATTTTGTACTACACGCCAACAAATTCTGGCATGCAAATCAAGTCCCTTGGCACCACCAATTCTTCTGGTACTTTTTCTACGACATTAAGCAGTGCTTCATACCAACTCACCACAGGTAATCCGACCTACGTTTCGATAGGGGGAGTCAACGGCGTTGTTTCGACTACTGTTTCTTGGCCAACGGTGAATACCACTACTTCAAACCTGCTCACGTTGAACCAGGCAGGGTTGGTGCTCTCTGTTGGACAAACAGGTAATGTGACAGCAACCAACAACACTCAAAATTCTTTGTATATTTCAAACAATTCAAACCCCTCAGTTGCATCAGCTGCTGTCAGCGGGAACCAGATTACTATTTTGGCCACAGGATACGGTTCAACAATCATCACGGTTTGTCCTGTTGGCAGTACACTCAATTGTCGGAGTGTAAGTGTGACAGTACAAAATGGTAGTACACAGACACTGACACTTAGCCAGAGTAATGTCTCGCTTGCTTATGGACAGAGTACTTCCGTAACAATTAGTGGGGGAACGGGGTCATATATTGTTTCAAATAACTCGAGCTCAGGAACTATATCGACGAGTATCAGTGGGAACGTTCTTGTTCTTGGGGGTAGTAGCAATACGAGTGGAACATACTCAGTTACCGTGTGTTCATCGGATATGAGTTCGTGTGGAATCGTTAATGTCACGCTCGGTAACACAACTTCATCGAACCTTTCTTTTAGCCAACCTGCTCCTGTTCTCTCTGTTGGACAATCCATGGCCGTATTAATTTATGGGAATACTTCCACTACGTATTATATTTCTTCCAATTCAAATCCTAGCGTTGCACAATCAAGCATTGCAAATAATGTGCTTACCCTTTTGGGGTCTTCGAATGGTACTACTGCCATTAATGTCTGTCCTTCTGTTGGGGGGTGTACAACATTAACCGTAACCGTGAGCAACAGTTCGAATACAAGTCCAGTATATCTTGCGCAAAGTAGTTTGACGGTTGCGATAGGACAAACGTTGAGTGTTGCAGTCTCGGGAGGCACTACTCCCTATGTCCTCCTCACCCCCTCGAACACCATTTTTCAGGCGGGGGTAAGCGGTAGCACGCTCTATATTACTGGTTTGAGCGTCGGTTCTGCTCAGATTACGGTATGCTCATCGACGAGTACGGGGTGCTCATCACTTTCGCTTCAAGTCGCCGGAACATCAACGACGAGTAACAATCCTGCAGAGTCAAATTCTTTTTTGAGGTTTAGTGCTGCTAACCCTATGTTGAATATTGGGCAAAATATGAACGTCTCTGTTTTAGGTGGCTCAAATAACACGTATAGAGTTGCCTATACTTCAAACCAAAATATGGTGCAAGCAAGTATTAATGGGAATTCCTTATCGTTGTATGGGCTAAAGAATGGCTACTCCATTATTGTTATTTGTGATGGTTTGAATAATTGTGGTTCACTCCCCATCATTGTTGGGGGTACAACGGCAACAAATAATACGAGCACAACAAATGATTACTCTCAATCAGGGTGTCTTTCGAATAATAGATACAATACAATAACAGGAGCACTCTGTATTTCAAACGTAACAACGGTATCAACAACGGATAATAATGCCACGGTGTTGACGAAAAAGTATCAGTTCACACAGTTTCTTCAAGAAGGTATGTCGGGTAATGAAATTCTTGAATTACAGCAACGGCTCACTGACCTCGGGTACTACCACGGTCCCGTAAATGGGACTTTCGGGCCTCTTACGGCTGAAGGCGTAGCTTCATTCCAGCGCTCTCACGGTGTTTCATCAGTTGGTTATGTAGGTCCTTCAACCCGCAAAGCTCTTAACGCGTACTAGAGATAGAAGGAGAGCACATTATCGTAACCTAGTATGGAAAATTCATGGAAGCAAAATCTTAGAGTGGAAGCTAGCGCTCCGCAACGCGAAAGAAAAGAGAGAATTTCATCGCTCGAGAAACTAAAGACCGTAATGGCGCGCATTGCGGACGAAGTCAATCGTGATGTTACAAAAAAATATGGGTTGAATGGTCTTGTTGATGGCTCCCTCCATCTCGATGCTGGCAATTTTTCCAAAGACCAAGGGGGTATTTATGAGGGGGTGATAATCAGTGAGGATCAAGCGTCTATCGACGCCCTCGATCGCTACAATTGCTCTGCGGATAACGACCGAACTCAAAAATTTTATAAAGATGAATACGGAATAGAAACACCCGAAGGGATTGTCGCAAAGCATCGAGAGAAAAAAGAAGCAAGTAAAAGCAACCAAGCGGAAATGATTATCACCGCACTCCTCCACAAAGTCCTTAAAGAGCGCTTCCTTGTCGTGCGCGCTTCAGTGTTCGATGACTACAAACATGGTATTGATAATCTTATTCTCGACAAAGAAACAGGGGCAGTTATTTGTGCGTTCGATGAAGTCTTGGAAAATGAGGGAGACAAAGAACGGGGGGCAATAAAAAAGATTGAAAAAATAAAGGATCCTCGGGGCAAAGCCCCGAGGTATTTATTGGGGCTCGCTTTGCTCGCGCATTACGCCCCAGAGGGGCGTGGTATTTACCTATATTAGCTCCTCGGCTCGAAAATGAGAAAGAGTACTTTCTCCTTTTGCTCGCTCTACGTCGCTAATAAAAAGAATTGCCGTAAAGGGTGGGACTGAGGGGAAGTACGGGGTTGCTTTAAAAGAACAAAAACTCGTAAGGAATAGTGTGCGGAATATCCCCGTATTCTACCTGACTCTTGAAAGTAAGGACTTGATGGAACTTGCCGATGACCTTTTTGAGCACCAAGAAGGAAGTACTACGAAAGCTGAGGAAAAACTTTTTGCACATCTCGTTCAGTCTATCAAAGAGCAAAAAGAAATGTTACAGAAATTACCACTGCCCGCGGTTATGAAAAAGAAACTCCAAGAATTTGAGAGTTCATTGAGCGTACTGGATGGGTTTGTCCAATAAAGCCTTGTTTTTAATTTTGTTTGGTAAGAGAAAAATGTGCTCCTGTACGAAAGACTCTGATGACGCGCAGAATACGCAGAGCGCGTAGAACTTGTGTTGCGGGTGCGGTAAAAGGAATAGTTGCAAGAAGCTCCCACCAATGTGACCTAAAAAAAGAACGACGATTGCGTGCAAAATAAAGAGCGATAAAAAACTCCGCCATAAAAATAAGCGCGACGGTGAGATCTATGCTGTCGATTATTTGAATTTCAGGAGGAGTGACCGCATGTGTTTCTTCGAAAATTAACATAACAATACTTACGAATACGAGAAATGCCATAAAAATTTCGTTGGCGATAGATAATCGAGATAAAACTTTTTTCATTATGCAAAGAAGTATAGCAGATAATGTACCAAATGCCCGACTTTGTTTATAGGCGAAGGATATTGTGCTATAATTTCAATAGTTATCACTAACTATTAATAACTTCCATGATTAAAAAAATGAACGCTATCAGCCATTATTGTTTCCGTCCAGATTTCGGACTTCTTATTATACGTATTGCTTTGGGTGCTATTTTTATTCACCACGGGTGGACAAAACTTGGTAATGTTATGGGGACAGAAGCGTTCATGTCTGCGATAGGTCTTCCTGGCTTCATGGCGTATGCTATCATTATTGTCGAAGTGTTTGGTGGACTTATGCTTATTTTGGGTATCCTTATTCGTGTAGCAGCAGTTGCTACTGGTATTGCTATGGTTGTTGCTGTCGTGTTGGTCACACTTCCGCACAAGGGATTCCTTGGCTCTGAATTTGAAGTACTCCTCGCCGTTGTATCGTTCGGTCTGGCTTTTATCGGGGCAGGAAAGTACCGCTTGGCGCATATTTTTGAACACGATAAATAGGTTTTTGTTCCATGGGAAGAGCAAAGAAGGAGGAGAAATTGTGACTGCATAGTATACTGCATCTATTTAACTTAGTTAACCAAAAACCCCCAAAAGTATTGGAGGTTTTTGTTTTTTACGGCCTCGGATATTGAGGGGAGGTATCTTTTGAAAGAACAAAAAAACTGGTATACTGCAATTCTACTAGTTAACAAATATAATATGAAAAACATTATTGAAGCAATGCAGTGGCGTTATGCCACGAACAAGTTTGAGGTAAGTAAAAAATTGAGTGATGAACAACTCGCAGGACTTTTGGATGCGACAATACTCGCGCCTTCATCATTTGGACTCCAGCCATGGAAGATGATTGTAGTGAGCAACCCCGAGATCCGCGCGAAACTTCAGGAAGCAGGATACGGTCAGCCCAAGATTTCTGAGGCGTCACACCTCATAGTTTTTGCCGTAGAAAAACATATTGACGATACGCTCGTTGACACGTTTATTAAGTCAGTATCTGAGGTACGAGGAATCCCCCTTGAAAATCTTGCTGGCTACGCAGGTATGATTAAAGGGGCTATTGCGCCAAAGAGCGAAGAAGAACGCAAAGAGTGGGCAGCAAAACAAGCATACCTTGCACTTGGTGTACTTATCACCGCAGGCGCAATCGAGGGTATTGATGTTACGGCTATGGAAGGATTTGACCCAAAGAAATTTGACGAGATCCTCGGACTGAACGAAAAAGGTCTTGAAACCAAGGTTATCGCTGTGGTAGGCTTCCGTGCATCTGATGATCCAAGTGCAGAGTACAAAAAAGTGCGATATCCTAAAGAGCACATGGTAATTGAGGTAAAATAATACGCGCACGATGATTTCTCAATGGAAAAAGATGGAAGATAATGCAAGTCCGATTGTTCGAGCGGTGCGGATTATTCTCCTTGTGCTAATCATTGTTGGTATTGGGCTGATATTTACTCAGGGTACTTGGGTGCCAAGGTTGGTGGGGTATTTACTATAAGGCTTCCGTAAGGTATATTAGTTTGAGAAATTTGTAAAATTCTGATAAGGAAAATACTATGCAAAGAATTATTATAACAAATGAAGTACATCTTAAGACAATCAAGGAAGCTTTCAAAGAAGGGGGTGCTGGAAACTTTCATGTGTTAGCTGACTTTGACCGTACCCTTACAACGGCATTTGTTGATGGTAAAAGTGTGCCGTCTCTTATCTCTGTGTTGCGAGACGGGAACTACCTCGCGCATGACTATGCAGAAAAAGCACACGCACTTTTTAACAAGTACCACCCAATAGAAATTGACCCTACTCTTTCGCGCGACAAAAAAGCAGCAGCAATGAATGATTGGTGGCGTGAGCATTTTACACTCCTTATTTCTTCGGGGCTCAATAAGCGCGATATCGAAGCAGCGGTTACTTCAGGGAAAGTACATCTTCGCGAAGGGTTTTCTGAGTTTGTGGATTTTTTGCAGGCTCACCACATACCTTTGGTGATTATGTCGTCGAGTGGTCTTGGTTCAGAAAGTATTGCATCCTATTTAATGCATGCGAGGAAGCTTTCCGATAATGTGCATATTATTTGTAATGAGTATCTGTGGGATAGCGAAGGATATGCTGTTGGAGTAAAGGAACCGGTTATCCACGTGCTTAATAAGTATGAGACTTCCGTTCAGAATTATCCTGTTTTTGATATACTACGAGACAGGAAAAACGTTTTGTTGTTGGGTGATAGCGTTGACGATATCGGTATGGTGCAAGGGTTTGAGTATGATCATTTGCTCTCCGTTGGGTTTTTGAATGATAAAGTTGGAGAAAACATTGAACGGTACCAAAAAACATTTGACGTAGTCATTACCAATGATGGTTCAATGCAGTGTGTAAATGAATTACTGCAGGAGATTGTGCTGTAATAAAAAAGGCGGCTCCGTAAGGAACCGCCTTTTTTCTGGGCTATGTTCGGGGGTTATTTTTATCCCACTCAGCAATATTTGCTGATGCTTGTTCAACTGCTGATGCAGGGCGAAGGTGTCGAGTATAATCCTTGGGAACAATTGGGGAGTGCGGTGATTCGTCGAGTGCATGCGCGATACCCCACAAATTCTCTTCAGAAGTAATCCATGACGTACCAAACTGTTTGACCGAAAATGGCCGTGAATACGCGCGCAATGTTTTTTGCCCTGTACTGGTCAAAAAGTATTCATGAAAATAGGAGAGTACAAGCTCGTGTATCGTACGATATACGGGGTCTCGGAAACGCAAAACGTTGTGGTTCGTTTTACTGAGTGCACCCCAAAGTCCGTTTTTTTATAAAGAGCCAGCGCGTGGTCGTCATCATGGTCGATAGTTTCAAGATTGAGGAGAAGAGGTCGTTCTCCATGATACCAAAGTGCTGTAGCAGCAAAGAGTGCCCCCTCGAGGCAATGCGCTTTCCCGGTACGTAAAACCATACATGGAGGCATACAAGTTTCACCATTTTTTTCGTAATTAAAAGCAAGGGTATCCAAAAAATCTTGGATTTTATTGGGAGTTGAGAGACTTTTTAAAACTGAAGCTTCTTCTTTAGGGAGTTTCAACATAATGATAGTATGGCAGAATTCCTATAAATACTCAAAACTTTTTTAACAAGTATGGTATAATTCACGTATAAGTATTTAAATAATAACAAATATGGCAGATTTAATTTTTTGGAGTGACAAATATAATCTTGGGGTTGAGGTCATTGATGCCCAACATAAAAAAATGATTGAGATTATTAATGCTCTCTATCGTTCTCTTCAGGTTTTGCCAGACAAAGAAGTGTTGCGTTCGACAATTGACGAACTTATTCAGTATGCTGACATGCATTTTTCTACTGAAGAAAAATATTTTAATGAATTCAAGTATGCAGGAAAAGAGGAACACACACGGGAACATGAAGCTTACCGAGAAAAAGTTAACAAGTTCTCAAAAGCATATTATGAAAATGAGGTTATGTTTCCTTTTGAGATGATGGATTTTCTTGGGGAATGGTGGGTAACTCATATTTTGGGAGAAGATAGAGAGTACGTGGATTGCTTCCATCAAAACGGGTTACGATAACTTTTATAGAGATGGTTTATACCGTATATATACTAGAATGTGCGGATAATACTCTCTACGTAGGTTCAACAAATGATCTTACCAAGAGACTGCATGCGCACAATTATTTAAAGTCGGGGGCACACTATACAAAGATCCGTCGCCCCGTAGTTCTAAAATATTCTGAAGAGGTCCCTGACCTTGCTGTTGCACGAGCTCGCGAAGCAGAAATAAAAAGGTGGACAAGAGAGAAAAAACTCGACTTTCTTTCAAAAAATCAACAATAAAATTTATGAGTAAATTTATAAAAAGTTGTGGATGGGCAATGCATGGACTGCGTACTGTATGGAGAGAAGAGGTCAATTTTCGCATAGAAGTTAGTATTTCCCTCGCCGTAATAGCTCTTGGTATTTATTTAAAATTTCTAACCCTTGAGTGGATTATCCTCATTGCTTGTATTGGGGCGGTGCTTGGTGCCGAGATTGTAAATACCGCCGTTGAAGATTTATGTAATAAAGTTGAGCCGAACCACGATCCACTCATTGGAAAAGTGAAAGATATGATGGGAGGTCTTGTGCTTCTCGTCGCTTTTTTTGCCGGAGCTATAGGAGTTCTTTTGTTTTCAGGATATCTCTAGAATCTGTTTAGAACCTCATACCTGACCAAAACTTCAAAATTCTCACCGAAAATCACGAATTTTGAAGTTTTAGACGGCAAGCATGGTGTTTGCTCGTTATGATGCGGTGAGATTCTAAACAGATTCTTAAAGTCCAATACTTTTTTTCAGTTCAGTAAGTTCTGTTCCGACGATATCACGATAGGAACCACTTTTTAAGTTTCCGAGAGTTACATTCATAATACGTACGCGGGTAAGGTCGAGTACTTGGTACCCCTCGGCGGCACACATGCGACGAACTTGATGCTTCTTGCCTTCAGTAAGAATAATACGAAAAATAGTTTCACCAGTACGGCGTGCTTTTGCGGGTTTGGTTTTGTACACCTCAATAAGGATCCCTCGTTCAAGATGACGAATGAATGTGTCAGACACTTTTTTGTCGACTTTTACGAGGTATTCTTTTTCATGTGCGCGGTCAGGTGAAAGAACGCGGTCAGTGAGGCGACCGTCGTTGGTAAGTATAATCAAACCCTCTGAGTCTTTATCAAGACGGCCAAGAGGGAAGAGCCCTCGGAGCGCGGGGAGTGCCATTTTGATACTCTCACCTTCTTTTTGCGTATCGGTTGAAATCCCCCGAGGTTTATAGTACGCAACATAACGATAGGATCCTTCTATTTTGGTAAGAACGCTAGGGGAAACCTCGATAATATCGTCTCCTGATGTTACCTGGTCACCAAGTACGGCAACGTTATCGTTTATCTTCACTAAACCTTTTGTAATAAGCTCATCTGCTCCACGACGAGTTGAAAACCCTTTGTGCGCAAGGTAACGATTAAGGCGAACAGGGAAGGTGAGAGGCTCTGCTTCAGAAGGAATGGGTTTTTTTATGCTTGGTCGAGATTTTTTCCGAAGTGAGTTTTTTGATTGGTTTTTCATAAGAAGAGATGAAGCAAGGAGCCTCGGAGCACATTGGTTGTATATAATTTCCACACTCTACACTAAAAACAGTGATTTGACAAGAGAAAAACGCCCCCGAGTAATTACCCGTAAGGCGTTTTTCCACCTACCCTTCTTTGTTTAGATATGTTTTTTTATGATTGCTTCAAGTTCTGCAACGTGACCCTCCTTATCTTTTTCCATTTTTTCCCAAAAAGCTACACATTCAGCGCACCCGTCGGTATCTTTTTTGTAGGTATTTTTAATTCGCCAAAGACTTTTATGTTCTTGCGTTGCTTGAAGTAATAAATTGTAAGTATGGTTATTGAGCATGTTGTATGTATATTAGGGGTCACGCACTGACCTTGGATATATTCTAGCACGAGAAATTAAAACTAATCACTGAGAGTTATCCACAACTTTTTTTATTTTTTATTAAAAATAAATTTGTAGTGATGTGCTACAATGAACTTGAGTCTTTTACATTTTATATTTATTTTATGCGCGTACTTATGTTCGGATGGGAATTTCCTCCTCACAATAGCGGTGGCCTTGGCACAGCGTGTTTTGGTTTGACACGCGCGCTCGTAGCAAGAAAGATTGAAGTACTCTTTGTTCTTCCAAAAAAAGTTGGTGTGAGCGCGTCATTTATGGACATTCTATTTGCAGATGAACGTCGCGTAAAATTTCTTGAGATTGAAACCACGCTAAAACCTTACGTTACCTCAGAAGGGTATATACGGGAGCGCGACAAGGTTGTTTCGGATATCTACGGAAATACCCTTATGCAAGAAGTAAAACGCTACGCTCTTCGTGCTCGCGAAATAGCAAAAAAAGAACGCTTTGATGTTATTCATGCACATGACTGGCTCTCTTTCCTTGCAGGAGTTGCTGCAAAAAAGGTTTCCGGTAAACCTCTCATTCTCCATATGCATGCCACTGAATTTGACCGTACGGGTGGGCAGGGAGTAAACGAAGAGGTCTATAAGATAGAGCGAGAGGCAATGCAGTATGCTGATGGTATTATTGCAGTAAGTAATTTTACCAAGCAGAAAATTGTAGAGCACTATGGAATACCTGCAGACAAGATTCAAGTCGTGCACAACGGTATTGATGAATGTGACTACACAAGCATTCCTGAAAGGCTTGCTAACCTTAAGCAGGCAGGGCAAAAGATTGTTCTTTTTGCAGGGCGTATTACAATTCAAAAAGGTCCTGAATATTTTATTCGAGCAGCAAAACGTGTTCTTGAAGTAAACCCCAACGTACTTTTCCTTGTAGCGGGTTCGGGGGACATGGAACGTCAGATGATGCTCGAAGCAGCTTCGTTGGGTATTTCAGACCACGTAATGTTTGTAGGTTTTCTGCGGGGGGATGACTTGAATGCAGCATACAAAGCAGCAGACCTTTTTGTAATGCCGTCGGTCTCCGAGCCTTTTGGGATTACCCCTCTTGAATCGATTATCGCGGGAACCCCTGTGTTGATCTCAAAACAATCAGGAGTATCTGAAGTTATCACCCACGCGCTCAAAACAGATTTTTGGGACACTGAGGATATGGCAAACAAGATTCTTGGGATCGTCTCACACCAATCACTCCAGGAAACGCTCTGGGGAAATAGTCGCCAAGAAATAAAAAAAGTAAATTGGGACGTGGCAAGCGAGAAGTGTGTGAGTTATTATGAAAAAATTATTTGTGA
>JAVHQE010000098.1:0-2458 GCA_036170975.1 Minisyncoccota bacterium
TCAATAAAAAAATTAAGAAGTTCTTTCATATACACTTTCAATTTATCATATTCAACCCAAACAAAAAAGAGGGTTTTGCCCTCTAAAAAACCGAAAATATCTTAAATTTTTAAGAAAGATGGTATTTTATTTTCTTAATTTTATAAGTTGTTTGTATTGGAGAAGAAACAACCACATTATCTCCGACCTGATGACCCAAAAGAGCATGGCCTACCGGTGATTCATTGGAAATTTTTCCTACGGTGGGGTTGGCCCCCAAAGAACCGACAAGCGTAAATTCGTCATTTTGACCGTCAACCTCAACCAAAACCGTGGCGCCCAAATCAACGATATTTTGTTTTTTGGGCGGTTTTATCAACTCAACGTTTTTTAAAGTGTTTTCAAGTTCAATTATTCTTGACTCAAGAAAACTTATGTCCTCCTGAAAAGCAAGGTATTCGGGGTTCAAATCTTCGGAATGCAAAATTTTAGGAGATTCTCCTTTGGTTTTGGCGAGCTTAAGCTCTTTAAGGTCTTTATATTCCTTTTTTACTCTTTCCCATCCTTCTTTAGTTAGATAAAACTTTTTTTCCTCTGTCATATTTTTTTGAAAAATCCCCTTTGGCGAGGGGATTAATGTTTTTAAGTAAATAATTTTAATCCCCTCAACGAATCATTGTTCCAAAATATAAAACTGAAATAGCGTGAACCCATCTAAGGGTCAAAGTGGGTTTGGTACAAGATTTTTTTTCTATACTTTCTGTTGTCATGATTTTTCTTTTCTGCCTTTCATATTAGACGATTGAGAAAGGCTGTCAAGATACTTTAGAAAACTAACTAAAATCGCTTTTTTTGTTTATTTTTTAAAGTCTCTTAGGTACGCTTAATATTAGCAAACCAAGAAAACGCTACACTTGGTCGCTTGAGTTGCCCTTAGCACCCGGCGGCATGTTGGGCGCGATATTGGGCGGTGCGCTGGCGCACGCCATTGGATTCACTGGTGCGACCTTGCTGTTACTTGTGTTGATGGCAGTCAGCTTTAGTTTATTCACAGGCTTGTCTTGGTTGCGTTTTATCGATTGGTTGGGTGCTACGTTAGAGACAGCCTATGTGTGGGCACACAATGTTTGGCAGACGCGCCAAGACAAACGCATCGGTGCACAAGCCATGCAAGAACGCGATGCCATTGTGGAAGAAGAGAAGAGGCGTGTCGAAGATCATCAGCCCATCCATATCGAGATGCCAGTGGTCGAAGTGCAGAAGTCCACCCGTGTGGAAAAGGAAAAACAAGTCGCCTTATTCGCCGACATGCCAGACTCGCCTTTACCCCCTCTACATCTACTGGATGAAGCGATACAGCAGGTCGAACTGGTCAGTGCGGACACGCTGGAATTTACCTCGCGCCTCATCGAACGCAAGCTCAAAGATTTCGGCGTGAATGTGAAGGTGGTGGGAGCGTATCCTGGCCCCGTTATCACCCGTTATGAGATTGACCCTGATGTGGGCGTAAAGGGCAGCCAGATTACCAACCTCGTGCGTGATTTGGCTCGCGCCTTGTCCGTCGTCAGCATCCGCTTGGTGGAGACCATCCCTGGCAAGAGCTATATGGCGTTGGAATTGCCTAACCCCAAACGGCAGATGGTGCAACTGGCCGAAATATTGGGTTCCAAGGTGTATGCCGACATGCATTCGCCGCTCACTATGGCGATGGGTAAAGACATCTCGGGTAAGCCCATTGTGGCTGACTTGGGCAAGATGCCGCATGTGTTGGTGGCGGGAACGACTGGTTCGGGGAAGTCGGTAGGCATCAATGCCATGATTCTCAGCATCCTTTACAAATCCACACCGCAAGAAGTGCGCTTGTTGCTCATTGACCCCAAGATGCTGGAGCTATCCGTCTACGAGGGCATCCCACATCTACTCGCGCCCGTGGTTACTGATATGCGCCAAGCGGCATCGGGCTTGAACTGGTGCGTGCAGGAAATGGACAAGCGTTACAAGTTGATGGCTTCGCTTGGTGTGCGCAACATCGCGGGTTACAACCAACAAGTACGTGATGCGATCAGAGCGGGTGCGCCGTTGACCAACCCGTTCACGCTCACCCCAGACAATCCTGAAGCGTTGGAAGAGTTGCCCTTCATCGTCGTGTTCATAGACGAGTTGGCCGACCTGATGATGGTGGTGGGTAAGAAGGTGGAAGAACTCATCGCGCGACTGGCGCAGAAGGCGCGCGCATCAGGCATCCATCTGGTGCTGGCGACACAGCGTCCTTCCGTGGATGTCATCACTGGACTCATCAAAGCCAACGTGCCGACGCGGGTCGCGTTTCAAGTGTCGAGCAAGATCGACTCGCGCACCATCCTTGATCAGATGGGCGCGGAGGCCTTGTTAGGTCAGGGTGACATGCTCTACCTGCCACCAGGGACTGGCTATCCGCAACGTGTGCATGGTGCGTTTGTGTCCGACCAAGAAGTGCATC
>JAVHQE010000099.1:0-2407 GCA_036170975.1 Minisyncoccota bacterium
AGGTCTACTGATTTCACGCGGAATTTTAGTTTGTCGCCCAAGGTAAAACGCTTGCGGGATTGTTTGCCGATAATGCGATAATTCTCTTTTTCAAAAACATAGTAGTCGTTACCAAGGTCACTGATGCGAATGAGTCCTTCACATTTTGTTTCGTCTTCTTCGACAAAGACACCCCATTCAGCAACACCAGAAATAACACCGGTGAATTCTTTTCCTACACGTTCGCTCATATATTCGGCTTGTTTGAATTTGATTGAGGCGCGTTCGGCATCAGCAGCGAGCTTTTCCATTTCTGATGAGTGGAGGGTGAGTGCGCGATAGTCCTGCATCTCCTCTCTGCTTACGGGCTCGTGGGTGAGGTAATGTCCAAGAAGTCGGTGTACCATAACATCAGGATAGCGGCGAATAGGGGAGGTGAAGTGCGTGTAGTGTTCAAAGGCGAGCCCGAAGTGTCCTATATTTTTGGTCGTGTAAACCGCTTTCGCCATGGTGCGGATGGTCGCGGTGGAGAGCATCATTTCCTCGGGGGTACCTTTTATTTTATCCAAAAGTGCATTCAGGTCGTGCGGAGAGACACGGCCTTCGTTGACGGGAAGTTGGTAGCCGACACTCGCGAGAAACTTTTTGAGCGCTTCGAGGCGTTCGGGTTTCGGTTCATCGTGGACACGATACACAAAAATATCGTCAGGGTGTTTTCCATGTTCATTGGTCGCGCTTTTTTCAAGAACTTCTGAAACATACTCTGCCACTTTTTTGTTCGCAAGGAGCATGAACTCTTCCACGAGCTTATTGGTGTCTTGGAATGTTTTTTTATAGACACGAATTGGTTTTTTATTTTTATCAAGCTCAAAGCGTACTTCTTCGTGTTCGAAGGAAATAGCACCTTCTTCTTTTTTCTGTACTTCAAGTTTTTTTGCGATGACATTGAGGGTGTTGAGTTCATCATAGAATATTCCTGCGCCTGCATCGAGTACTGCTTGCGCTTCTTCGTAGTTGAAGCGTTTGTTGGAGTGAATGATAGCGCGTCCAAACCATGAATCTTTTGGTGCTACTTTTTTTGCAGGGTTTTTTACAACGTCGGCATCAAAGGTAAACACTGCGGAAAAGACAAGTTTATCCTCGCCTTGGTTCAAGGAACAGAGGTCATTGGAAAGCACTTCGGGGAACATGGGGATAACGCGGTCAACAAGGTAGATTGAGGTCGCTCGCTTGCGCGCTTCTTCGTCAATGGCCGCGTGAGGCTTTACGTAGGCAGATACATCTGCAATATGTACACCAATTTCAAGATCGCCATTCGCAAGTGTTTGTACAGAAATAGCATCATCAAAATCTTTTGCATCAATAGGGTCGATAGTGAAGGTTGCCACTTCGCGGAAGTCGCGACGTTTCTTGGCTTCTTCGGCGATAAATGCAGGAGCATTTTTTTTGAGTTCGTCTGCTTCGAGGTGGATTGCCTCGGGGAGTTCCATGGCAAGTCCTTTGTCGAGGACGATAGCGCGGATTTCTGTTTCGTTGTCTCCCGCATCACCGATTATCTCGGTAATTTCTGCAGTGGGATTTTTCTTGGGATCAGTCCACTCCGAAAGGCGAACGAGTGCTTTTTTGCCCGCAAGTTTTTCGCCGTGAGGAGGGGTGGGAATAAGGAAGTCAACATAAATACGTGTATCTTGAGGAACAAGGAATGTCGCCCCGTCTTCTTCGATGGTGCCAACGAAGTTTATTTTTGCGCGTGTGATAATCTCAACAACTTCACCGGTTTGTTGCATTCCTTCTGTTTTTGAATAAAGGAGGACTTTTACGCGGTCTTTCGGGAGGGCGGTATTGAGAAGTCCTGATTCAATACGTATGTCCTCTTCGCGTGGGCTGTCTTCGCCGAGCGATACAAAGCCGAGACCTTTTGCGGTGGTGGTAATAACGCCTTCAATGTACTGTTTAGTAGTATTTTTTTGTTCATTCATATAGTGGGTACGATAGCATAAAAAGGGGTATTGTGATAGAGTGAAATTCAGTTATTCTTTAAAATATCTGAAGGAGACGAAGATGAAAGTTATTTCAGTTAGTCCAGATGGAAGCGCGTTGGGGGAATTTGGGAATTTGAGACAACATACCCAAATTATTGGCGTTGACGCTCCTATTCAAGCCGTTGTTGATATCGCCAGTATTCCGAAACTTCTCGAAATAGGGAGAAAGGGAAGGCGTGCGGGACAGAAACTTCGGGCATCTCTTCAAAAATGAAACAGGAACGCGCCCGGGAAATGAGCAAGAATAGAAACAAAAGAGGGTATCGTTACTCTCTTTTTTTGTGAGGCGACTCTATTTACATAGTATTTTAAGTATGGTATACTAAATGCAGTAAACTAGATTCCCTGTGGTCTCTGCCACAGGGCTCCCTGTAGGAAAGTTTGAA
>JAVHQE010000100.1:0-2390 GCA_036170975.1 Minisyncoccota bacterium
TCTTTTGGACTTTCGTCAAATATAACTTTCCCTTCTTCTTTGCGATGACTTTTTTCAAGCATTTCTTCAAGTACCTCATCCATTTCCCATGGTCCACGGAGCACCCCTATTGGCTTGTGGTCTTCAAAAGCAATCGTAAACTCATTCACCGTACCAATACGGCCACACCCCACAATCACGCCATCTGATGAGCGCGTCAGCAAGAGGTTTCTTCCTGAATACCCAAAACCGGTGTAAATAATAATATCCAGATAGTCCAAAGGAAGTCCGTAGACCTCTACATGTTCCTTTTCACTCGAAGCAGGCGAAAGTCCAATAGAGATACCTCCTTCCTCCTTTGCACCCATTGCTGCCCACAAAGGGAAGCCAGTCGTTGCTCCTGTCACAAGAATTCCCCCTTGGCGTACTATTTCACGCCCGAGTTCTTTTGCATGTTCAAGAGCGTTATCGCCACAGTATGTGGTATCTGCTGCCCCTGAAACGCAGATCTTTAATTTAAAATGCTGATGTTTGTCATTTCCCATAATTTTTTTTAAGAACCTGTTTAGAATCTCATGCCTGACTAAAACTTCAAAATTCTCAGCGAAAATAACTAATTTTGACGAAACGTATCGAGATACGTTGAGACAAAATTCGTGATTTACAGCAGGAATTTTGAAGTTTTAGACGGCAAGCATTACATTTGTTAATTATGGTGCGGTGAGATTCGGAACAGGTTCTAAGATTACCTACTAACAATATGTGGATTATATGCTTTTTGACTCAGTCCTGCAAACAGGATAATTTTGAATCTTCGTCACCTCTTTTAAAAATCAATTTCCACTTCTTCTCCTGATTTTGGTACATGCGTGCTAATTCCCAGATAGTCCCTCACCCTCTGGGCAAAGAAGAGTCCTGCGCCAAGTTCTGCGTGAACAACAAAAACTTTCTTGAGAGAATCCTGTATCTCCGTCACATATTCAACAAGAGCATTCAGGTCTTTATGTGCTGAGTAACCCTCAATCGTAACTACTTTTGCGCGAACAGGGACATTCTCGTTGAATATCCGAACGGTTTTTGCGCCTTCCTGTAGTGCGCGTCCCATCGTCCCGACTGCCTGATACCCCACAAGGAGGAGAGTGCTCTTGGGATCAGGGAGATAGTTCCACTCATGGTGCATAATACGTCCACCGTTGGACATACCTGATCCTGCAATAACAATCTTTGGATTGGGAACATCTTTGATTGCAATCGAGTCCCGCGACTGTTCGGTAAAACGAAGACGAGGAAATTTAAAAATATCATCACCCCCCTTAATTGCATCCTGGATTTTTTTATTAAGAAACGACGTTTGTTCTTCAAAAACTTTCGTAACCTTTATACCAAGTGGCGAGTCTACAAAAACAGGGATTTCAGGAATTCTTTTTCCCTCCACCATTTCATTCAACTCAAAAAGTAAATCCTGTGTACGCTCTATGGAAAATGCAGGGATCATAAGAACTCCACCACGTGCAACCGTGTCTTCAATAACCTTTTCGAGGTGATGCACACGTTCATCAAGATTTTCGTGTACGCGGTCACCATATACTGCCTCCATAACCAAATAGTCAATCCCCGAAAGGTGCGCAGTGTCGGGCAAGAGCGGTGAAGGAGAGTTTCCAAGATCTCCTGAAAAAACAAGTTTTTTCCCTTGATGGGACATTTCCAACATTGCAGATCCAAGAATATGTCCTGCATCACGAAAACGCACCTTCAAACCATCTCCAACCTCGACATCTTGGTCGTAGGGAACTGTTTCCCAACGGTTCATAACCTTCTCTACAGCATCTTCACGATAGAGAGGCTCGTGACCATCAGCTTTAGCCTCTCGTGCGATTACACGTACCGTGTCATCGAACATAAGCTTTGCAATATCGCGAGTAGGAACAGTAGAATATATTTTGCCTTTAAATCCCTCATTTAAAAGTTTTGGAATGCGTCCCACGTGATCGAGGTGTGCGTGCGTAACAAAAAGCACATCAACCGTAGACGGATCATAAGGGAATGGCTCTTTATTTTTATCGTCACAAACTTTGACCCCCTGGAAAAGACCACAATCTATCATGACGATAACTCCCGCAACCTCAAGAATATGATTTGACCCTGTTACCTCCCCTGCCGCACCGTAAAATTTAATTTTTGCCATGATTTGTTGTCCTAATTATATTCTGTTTCATTCTCACCCAAGTAAAAAGGGCTACTGTTGTTCCGCCCAATGTATCAAAAAAAAGATCACCCAACGTATCTGTTATTTCGTTGATATGTCCAACCGTTGCAAGCCCCAATCCTGCTTCAAAGAATTCCCATGCAAGACCTACCCCAAGAGCAGATATGAGGCATACCGCAAGTATGGGGAAAAAATGATTTTGCAA
>JAVHQE010000101.1:0-2368 GCA_036170975.1 Minisyncoccota bacterium
CTCACAAGTAACACTAACCGCTCCTAACGGCGGTGAAAATCTTTTCATTGGATCCAACGATACTATCCGGTGGCAAGCTCCTTCAACCACAAATGTAAATGTTTCTTATTCAACTGATGGAGGAGTGACGTGGATGTTGATTGCAAGTAATGTCTCATCAGTGATTCCCTCATTTATCTGGACAGTTCCTTCAACAGTCTCAATCCTATGCAAAGTAAAAATAATTGACACTTTGAACGATATTAATTTTGATGAAAGTGACGGATATTTTACAATCACAGATAAACCTCAAAGCGCTTTAACGCTCACCTATCCCAACGGCGGAGAAATTATTTACAATGGTTCCCAGCAAAACATTACCTGGACAAGCAGCAACGTTGGAGCGGTTAATATATATTTTTCACCTGATAATGGTGTAACGTGGAATTCAATTGTTTCTAACGTGCCTGCTTTTATGGGGAGTTATTCCAGTACCGTTAATTCAAATTCCACAAACACTGCCTTAATTAGAATAAGCGATGCCATTGATGCGGCAACTTTTGATGAATGTGATAGAGTTTTTACAATTCTTGATACCACTAAAAATATTATAACAATTTCATTTCCAAATGGAGGGGAAAACTGGCAAGCCGGATCAATCCAGTCTGTCGCATGGACAAACACTAATATGATCGGTTCGGTTAATATTGACTATACAACCGATAACGGAACCACTTGGACATCTGTTGCTCAAGATCTTCCTTCTATGTATCCAACTTACATGTGGACTATACCAAATACTCCATCAGCTTCTTGTAAAATAAAAGTGTACGATGCAAGTGATGCATCGGTTTTTGACGAAAGCGATTTACCTTTTACAATTACCGCTTCCCAAACAGGTGGAGTTGTAGCCCTTTATAAATTTGATGGAAATGCTGTTGATGGTACAGGCAACGGACATGATGGAACGGTGAATGGAGCGATGTTGGTTGCGGATCGTTTCTCAAATCCAAACAGTGCTTATTTATTCAGCGGCAATAGCTCAATAAAAGTTCCTCATTCTCCGGAACTAAACTTTAATGGACAGTTCACTTTTGCCGTATGGTTAAACCAAGCCGGGAATCAGAATGCTTTTAACTGTATTCTTGGTAAAGATTACACAAATGAATTCGGATTCGGAACTTGGGGTTCCAATTGTACTTTACCAACTTATCCACGATTGATTATAGGCAATACTGAAACGACAACCGCTAATCTATCTCCTATAAATTGCAACACATGGACACACCTTGTAGTAACTTTTGACGATGCTACCGATCAAGTCCAATTTTTTGTAAATGGTTCGTTAACCGAAACTGCCATGAATACCGGTGCAATCACTCCAACCACCACTGACATGGGGATTGGTCAAGACGGCAAATATATGGATCAGTTCTATGGTTCACTTGATGATATTAGAATTTTTAATAGAGTTCTAAGTTTAAGTGAAATTCAAGCAATTTATAATGACTCTGGAAATCAAACTCAAATTTTAAAATTGGAAGCGCCCAACGGAGGAGAATTACTTGTTGCAGGTACTACCGATACCATCCATTGGTCTGCAAATTATTTAACACAAGTTAAGTTGGATTACACAACAGATTATGGCGCTACTTGGACAAACATTGTTGGCAGCCTTCCGTCAGAATATCCATCGGGTTATGCATGGACGGTGCCAAACACTTCATCAACAATCTGCAAAGTAAGAGTAACGGATATTAATAATCCGATGATGTATGATGAGAGTGACAGCGTTTTTACTATTCAATTATTTAAAAGCGGAGAATATATTGCTGATGCCAACACCGTTCTTTTGGATCACTTTAACGCTGCAACTGATGCAACCGTTTTAGCTTTTAGAGAAACGGGGCTTCCATGCGGAAATGAAAGTCCATCTGCGGCTCCAAATTTTTCATTTATTCCCGGTATGAACGAACTTTATTATGCACTGAACATGTCTCCTCCTATTAGCGAACCACAAGGCTCAACAACTTATCTTAAATATCCCGGAGGTCAACTTTTAAGCCAGGCGAACGGAACAATTGAATTTTGGATTTACCTTCCTTCTTATGAAAAAGGGTTAGGGTTGGTAGAACAAGGTCAATATTTCAAAGCTTGCAGCGGTTGGACATTTAGTATGACCATGGATTCAACCGGCATGTTAAATTCATCAGCGTGGGCAGCTTTCAGTTTGAATTACGGTGAAAATAAAGTTCCTTTAAATAGATGGACTCACCTTGCAGTTTCCTGGGGAAGCACGGGAGCCAAAATGTACATTGACGAAATGTTGGTAGGAAGTGATACCAACACCGGAATGCCGGCAGATGGATATGGTGGTTCTCTACATATT
>JAVHQE010000102.1:0-5592 GCA_036170975.1 Minisyncoccota bacterium
AAACACCGCCATAGCAAAAGAATCGAATAGAAGAACTATTCGATTCTTTTGCTATCTGTGCGGAAAACGTTGTGGAATTCGAACCGAGCTGTCGCGAAGCCTGATTTTGAAGAATGAAAAATCAGTGACAGCGAGTGGGGGTCGAGCGAATGAGATATTTATGAGTTTTTTAAAACGAAATGAATATCCATGAGAGTGACCGAACATCCCTCCGTCTCCGCAACTGCCAACCCCAAAGCGAAAGCTCTGGGGTTGTTGCATGTTGCGAGAGCATTCTATAAAAAGATGTATCCATTTTTCTGAAGATATTGTATGATAAAAGGAATCACTTAATATAAAAATGAACAATCCATCAATTAGTGAGCGTATCGAAGGTACCAAAATAGAGAGAATGACCCGAGAATTTTTCTTAAACTCGGGATTATTTCAGATTTTTTTCCTGACGTATATTTTTATTGCCGATGGCGCAAAAGATGTGTTGTATGACCCGGCGAGTTATGTGCTCACTGTAGGTGCTTTTTTCCAAACGTGGATCATCGAGCGCTGGGGGCGTGTGTCGGTATGGAAAAATGCGTTATTCCTGTTAATTACTCCTGCTGCGTATACACTGACTGACGTTGTTTCTGAGGGATGGTTTAGCTTTGAGCACTCTTTGTACCACATCATCTACTGGACATTCTCTCTTTCTCTCGCACTCCTTACTTTATGGCGGTCGATGCAACCATCCCTCCTCTATACTCAAACAGTGCTAATGAGCATTTTGCGAACACTGCTTTTCCCTGCACTCTACCTTGCCGTAGAAATCAACTCAGCAGAAGGCATTCAAGTTTTTACGGGATCATCGTTTCTTGCTTATTGGAGTGCTCCTGGGCACGCTTACATTCTTGCTGGTTCAATAATTTTCGGGCTACTGATTGGTATAAGCGAAGCAACAAACAATCGCTCCTTCTTGCACTTACAGGTTCTTTCAAAAAAACTTCACGAACTGACGGGGTGGTCATTTGATGACGCTTTTGCGGAGGCAAAAATTGCTGACAAGCCCCTTGTTTGCAATCAGCGAGTTTCCAAAGTTATTCTTTTTATGGATATTCGTGGATTTACGAAATGGAGCGAAGCCCATTGTTTAGACGAAATAATAGAAATGCTTAATTTTTATTATGAGACAGCTGAGCAAGATGTTCTTCAGGCAGGTGGACATAAACCTAAGTTTACGGGAGATGAGGTCATGACGTGGTTTGAGCCATCTGGTAATCTCCTTGAACGACTACAGAATCTTCTCTCGGTCATTACGAGTCAGCTTCAAATTCATGGGTTGTCAGTCGGGATAGGTGTGCACTTCGGGGAAGTGGTTGAAGGATTTATGGGATCTAAAACATCAAAGTTAGTTACGATTAATGGTGACCCCGTCAACACTGCGGCACGTATGTGTTCGGCTGCTTTGCCAGGCGAACTCCTCTTATCAGAAGCTGCTTGTAATATCTTATCTCTTAAAACTGAGGGTCACGCGATGCGTGAAATTATTGCAAAAGGGAAACAGGAACCTTTGAAAGTGTTTAGGTTTTAATAGGTACTTCGTTCGTGCTTGTCTGCAAAAAATCCCACAAAATAAATTTTGTGGGATTTTTTGCAGATGGTTATTATTTCTTTACTTCCCTTGATCTTTGGTAAAGAATTTTTCGGCGAAATTTTGGGTGAGGTAATTGTATTCTTTGGTAAGGGACTCTCGTTCTTCCGCCATATTCCTCTGACTAGGAAGAGGGTATTCTCTGAGTGTTTTATTAGCGACGTAGAGCGAGCAAAAGGAGAAAGTACTCTTTCTCATTTTCGAGCCGAGGAGCTAATATAGGTAAATACCACGCCCCTCTGGGGCGTAATGCGCGAGCAAAGCGAGCCCCAATAAAATACCTCGGGGCTTTGCCCCGAGGATCCTTTATTTATCTCTCTCTATATTCGATTGCTTCAACGCGATCCATGATCATTTTTTTTACATAGGGAACTTCATAGGGTTTAATTAAAATACCCCCTTCCTCTCTTCGCATTTCGAGAGACTCCTTATCCATTTGGTGAGGTGCTTCGTTGTGGCTTTTTATTATTAACTCTGCTTGTCTATCGAGGTTTGCGCGGTCAAAATTTGGATCAGGAAAATGTACGTTCATGCTCATCGTATTTGTACGAGCTGAATAATAACGAAAATAAAGTCAAGTGGTGTGTTTTTAGTGTGCTATGGTATAGGACTGAACGGATTTTGCTCCCCGAATACGTAGAGCTTTAGTTGCTTCCCGTAGTGTTGCACCCGTGGTGGTAACATCGTCGATAAGAATGATATTTTTTCCGTACACTAGATCCTTTTTTGCTTCGAATGCCCCGCGTAAGTTTTCAAGGCGTGTCGCGCGTTTTTCTGTTCGTGCTTGTGGCTTTGTTTCGCGAGTACGAATAAGTGCTCCAGGGAAATACTTGAACAGGTTTCCTCCGTCATTTTTGATAATTTCTTGAACAAGGAGCTCGCTCTGATTGTATCCTCGCTCGCGCAGTCTTTTTTTATGGAGGGGGATGGGTAGTATTACAAAAGTTTCTTTTTTGGTAAGGAGAAATTGTTCACCAAGGTTCCCGACAATCTCCTCGTATAATTCTTTGCCAAAAAAACGAGCGAACCCCCGCGCATTTTTATATTTAAATTTCCAAATCGACTTACGGATAATTTTATTCTGGTAATCAAAGATAGATACGATATTCGGATGAGGAGAGTGGCTTGTGCGGGGGAGAGAATTCTGACACTGGGGACAGAGAAGGAAGCTATCCATACCACAGCCAGTACATGATTGTGGGAACATGGTATCGATAATAAAGACAAAAAAAGAATGAAGTCTGTGCATGTGGATAAATATGTCTACCTTTCCCGAGCATGTTTTTTTTGCTCATGCTATACTACTAACATAGCATACATATGGCATCATTTTTAGTATCATTTAAGGGAATTTTTTCTGGTAAGCACAAAGGGATGACTCTCGGTATTGACATTGGGTCATCCTCTATCAAAATCGTCCTTCTTGAAAAAGTTAATGAAAAATCCGTTCTCCGTAACTACGGCGAAATCTCTCTTGGGCCACGAGCTGGTTTTTCCGTAGGGCAGGCAACTAATCTTCCTCCAGAGAAGGTCGCCGAAGCTCTCAGTGACCTTTTAAAAGAAACGGGGATTATCGCAAAGCATACTTTTATTGCAATACCTTTTAGTGCGAGCTTGCTTTCTGTTGTAGAGCTTCCCCAAGTAGGGAAAAATGAACTTGAACCAATGATTATGAACGAGGCACGACGTTACATTCCTATTCCCATGAGTGAGGTCTCTCTTGACTGGTGGGTTCTTCCTAAGCGTAAAGATGCCGAGAATCAAATATTCTCGGCATCTTCTCGTGGAGAAGGGGATCAAAAACAAATAGGGAAAATAGAGGTTATTATCGCGGCAATACACAATGAGGTTATTACGAAATATGAATCAATAAAAAAATCTGCACATATCCCCGGAGAAGCTTCTCATTTTGAGATTGAACTTTTTAGCACGTTGCGTGCAGTTGTGGGTAGAGACCTTTCTCCTATTTTGGTTATTGACATTGGAGCAGGAAGTACAAAAGTTGCTATTATTGAAGAGGGAGTTGTCCGAGGTGCGCACGTGATTTCTATGGGAGGACAAGACCTCACGATGGCTCTCTCTCATTCGCAGGGGGTTTCGTTTGAGAAAGCAGAGGAAATGAAATGCCGTGTAGGAATAGTCGGGGAAGAGGAAGGTCGAGACATTCTTGTTGTCTCTGAAATTATCCTTTCTACGATTATGAATGAGACTGGACATTTTTCTGAGAACTATGAACACAAACACGGCACAAAGATAACCAAAATTATTTTAGTGGGGGGAGGAGCAAGGCTCAAGGGGATTGAAAAAATAATACTACAAAATTTCCCTAAGGCATCCGTAATCGTTGGTGACCCATTTTCTCGTGTTGAAACGCCAGCTTTCCTCGATTCAACCCTCAAAGAAATAAGTTCTAGCTTCGGTGTTTCGCTTGGAGTTGCGCTTAAAGGGCTAGAAGAATAGTTATTTTTAATGTATACTTACGAAGAGTACTATGGAAAATAATAATCCAAAAATTTCCTTCATTCCAAAAAATTCTCTTATACGAGAAGAGTCCTTTTTTGAGCGACCCCGACAAAAAAGCGCAATAGGTATTTTAGCACTAATCGCTGCTTTTTTAAGCGCAATTAGCTATTCTGGTCTTTACTATTATGATGCCTCTTTGGTAAAGCAAATAGAGACAAAAACAATAGAGATTAAAAATGTACAAAAAGAATTTGGGAGTGCCCCCGAAGTTGCAAAAGCAAGAGCTTTTCGTTCTCGTGTTTTGCTAGCCCAAGAAATTTTAGACACACACATTCTTGTTTCTCCCGTACTTATTTTTCTCTCTGACAATACGTTAACAAATATTTTTTACGATAAGTTTTCTTTTTCACGCGACTCAAAGGGTATCGTGTTGGAACTTTCAGGACAATCTCCTACCTATGCAGCGCTTGCTTATCAAGCAGGTGTTTTCCGTGCAAAGACAAAAGAACTCGTCGGTTTTTCTGTTCGAGACGTTACTCTTACAAAGTTTAGTACGGTGTCATTTGTTATTACAATGAACTTTAACCCCGCATTCCTTTCTTATACAAAGAACATACAAGGAACAGAGGCGAGCTACTCTTTACCACCAAGCATTGAAGCACCTTCTGTTATCGCAACGTCTTCTCCTCAAGCCTCTTCAACTCCTGCTCTTTTTCTAAAGACGCCGATCATTATTAAACAGAGCACCTCTACTCCTGTTTTTGCAACAACAACTCACTCAGTGTTAGCGACATCCTCTCCTGTGTCTGTTACCCCTCCTTCTTTTGTGCTGTCGTCCACCTCGGTGCCGTTAAAGCAATCAGCGTGGAGTTTGTTTTGGTTGCGCTTTAAATTTTGGTAATCTATCATGACTAAACAACTTTTCTCATTCATTGTAATAATCCTCTCACTCATCTTTGCTTTTTTCTATGTGAAACCAGAATATACGCTTATGCAAGAACGGCGTGCTGACTTTGCAAACCTCGTTGAGACCTCAAACATCTCAGCAATTGTTAAAACGTTAATTCGGGAAACAGGAAGGAACTTAAGTAGTGTTGCTCCTAGTGATTTGGCGCGATTTTCCGTCTTCCTTCCCGACGTTATTGACCCTATTCATTTTGCGAACGATTTGCAGAATTTAGGAACCATGAATGGGGTTATTTTGGAAAATATTAAAGTTACTGAACCGAAAAATCTTGATCAAAAAAGTACGGGGGTTTCTTCCCAGGGAGTTGTAACACAACTTGCCCAAGGAATAGTTTCTTTGGGGAGTGATCCCAAACAGGCGCAAAGTGTAGTCCCGAGCGAAAACCCTGTGGTTGCTACGACTAATACTCCTAGTACACAAAAAGAATATGTAGTTACAAAAGCAAGCTTTACCTGCACGGCTACCTATGAGAAATTTAGTTTATTTCTTGAGAGTCTTGAGAAAAGTCTGGGGCTGGTTAATGTAACGGCCTTATCCT